>CAIVYW010000202.1 GCA_903910205.1 uncultured Methylococcaceae bacterium
AGCAATGGAAAATACACATTCAAGAGCTGAATAAGCAAATTAGCCAATGTCAGGATAAGAACCGCAAAACCGAGTTAAAACGTATTCGTGACATTATGAAAAACGTTGAAATGGCGGTGGTGATTAGCGAAGAAGCAGGCGAGGAAGATAAATTTAAGCAACAAGATTTGGATATTACCCGCCATCGTGAGCGTATCAATAAGCCCGATGCAAACGGCTTTAGCCTTGAGGATAATTTTAAAGACCCTGATCATCCGTTGAAGTTGGTTTTTGTGTGTGCGATGTGGTTGACGGGGTTTGATGCGCCCACCGTGTCTACGCTATATCTGGATAAGCCGATGAAAAATCACACCTTGATGCAAACCATTACCCGTGCCAATCGTACTGCGCCGAATAAGACCTGCGGCATTATTGTCGATTATTACAATGTGTTTAGAAATTTGAATAAGGCATTGGCTGATTATAGCCGCAGCAAGAAAACCGATGATTCAGAAGAGCAGGAAACCATTGCCGCTGAGGATAAATCAGTGTTATTCGAGTTGTTGAATCAAGCCATAAAACAAGGAGCGGATTATTGTTTATCGCTGGATATTAATTTAGGTCGTATTCGTTATGAAACTTCCAATTTTAATAAAATCAGTTTATTCGATGACTACGCACAAAAATTAATTGCCAATGATGAGCATCGTAAGCAATTCAATGTCTATCAAAATACGATTTACAATTTATATGATGCTTGTAAGCCCGATATTATAAAAAAAGGTTATGAAACTGAACGACAATGGATCGCTATTTTTCAGTATCTACGCGGTTGTGTGGATGCGAATGTCGATAATGGCAATATCGAGAAAGCCAAACAACGTATTGCTGAATTGCTGGATGAAAGTGTTTTAACCGATGATAAGGTAAAGGAAAATTGGCTGTGTTACCGTGTCGGTCGAGAAACAGAGATTAATCCTAATGTATTGGATTTTGATGCTTTACAAACCAAGTATCGAGATTCGCAGTTCAAGAATATGGAAGTTGCGCATTTACGCGAGTTTATCGAAAAGAAATTACAAGAATTGCTAGTTGTTAATATCACCAAGAAAAATTTTGTTGAACGGTTGCAGGGCATTATTAATCAATACAATTCAGGTGGACGAACGACAGAACAAGCTTTTGAAGATTTGAATCACTTTAAAGATGACTTGGCTCAGGAAGAACAACGGCATATCATCGAGGAATTAACCGAAGCGGAATTAGAATTATTTGATTTACTGTACAAAGAAAAACTAACAGCGAATGAACGTATCGCGGTTAAAAATGCGGCTAAGATGTTGTTATGGAAGTTAAGAAAGCTCAGTGCAGAAAAACCATTTTGGTATAAAGATACTCAGGAGCAAGCGCAGGTTAAAGGCTTAATCATGAATGCCTTAAATGACGATTTACCAGAAAGTTACGATAAACCTATTTTTAATAAAAAATGTGATGATGCTTACAACTTGGTTTATGAACGGACGTTGAGTTCAGGTAATGCGTTTTATCATTAAGCGAATAATAAGGGACAGGCCACGGTTTATAAAGATGCAGCCATATACGACTGCACAGCAGATCAATGCACAATGGATTCGGCGCAGTAGCGCCTATCCACCATAAGCGAATAATCACACACTTCTAGTGTGTAGGCGATTTGGCTTTATCTTTGAGAGTTTAAAATACTATCAATGTCTCTGTTTCCGTGAAGGATACGTATAACATCGATGCCTGTTTGCGCAGGGCGATAAAAAATTAAATACGAATCGACTGGGA
>CAIVYW010000203.1 GCA_903910205.1 uncultured Methylococcaceae bacterium
GAAAGACGAATAGTTACCATCTAAGTTCCTTAAAAACATTGGGTCATTATTAATCGGCCTATTCTACGCGATTTTTTCTTTAAGTGAAGTACAAATTAGAATAAATCAAAAACAGAGCCGAGTTATAACGAAGTTATCGGTGAATGTATAAAATTAACGCCTCATACCACGAACATTATTTTTTATACCACGCACCATATTGGCAACATTGCCGGCTTTAAATTTCTTCATCATTTTTTGCATCATTAAGAATTGCTTTAACATGCGATTAACATCATGCAATTCTTGACCACAACCCGCTGCAATACGTTTTTTACGATTACCTTTAATCAAATCAGGATATCGTCGCTCTTGCATAGTCATTGAACTAATGACCGCAATCTGCCTAGCAAGCATTTTATCGTTAATCTTTTCTTTCACTTCAGAAGGCACAGCATTCATACCCGGCAACTTTTCTAGCATAGACCCTACTCCGCCCATGCGCTGCATTTCCTGCAATTGCTCACGAAAGTCTTCCAGATTAAAACCCTGACCTTTCTGGATCTTTTTAACTAACTTATCTGCTTTTTCCTTATCAACCTTTTGCTCAATCTCCTCGATAAGACTTAGCATATCGCCCATACCTAAAATACGGGAAGCAATACGTTCAGGATAAAAAGGCTCTAAAGCATCGGTCTTTTCACCAACACCTATAAACTTAATAGGTTTACCCGTTACGTGACGGATAGAAAGCGCCGCACCGCCTCGTGCATCACCATCGGCTTTAGTTAAAATAACACCCGTTAACGGCAAGGCATCATTAAACGCTTTTGCAGTAATCGCGGCATCTTGGCCAGTCATACTATCAACAACAAATAAGGTTTCGATAGGATTGATGGCCGCATGCAGGGCTTTAATTTCCCCCATCATTTCATCATCGATATGCAAACGACCCGCAGTATCGATAATAATAACGTCCAAAAACTTTCTTTTAGCGGCATCAATAGCGTTGAGAGCTATATCGATTGGCCGCTGACTAATATCACTCTCAAAGAAGTCCAATGACACTTCTTCGGCTAACATTTGCAACTGCTTAATGGCGGCAGGTCGATAAACGTCAGTACTGACCACACCGACTTTTTTCTTTTGATTCTCTTGCAGCCAACGACCTAACTTAGCCACCGATGTCGTTTTACCTGCACCCTGTAAACCGGCCATTAAGATAATAGCGGGGGGCACTGCTCTAAGATTAAGAGCTTCATTAGCCTCGCCCATAACCTTAACTAATTCAGCCTGAACCAGTTTAATCATAGACTGGCCAGGTGACAGACTAGCTTGTACGTCTTGGCCTAAAGCACCGACCTTGACACGTTCAATAAAATCCGTAACGACTGGCAAGGATACGTCAGCCTCAAGTAAAGCCGTCCGCACTTCATGCAGCGCTTCCTTGATATTATCTTCAGTCAGACGCGCCTGACCCTTCAGTTTTTTAAGTGTATGACTTAATCGATCGGTTAAATTATCAAACATATCCAGGTCTTTATTATTAATATAATTAAACTGCGCGCTAGTACAAATGCACTAGGACTATTAAGCTTGGTATATTACCATATTCATTAAAATCTTTGCACGTCTTAGCAACAACGACTCGCTATTATGGCTACGAATAGATAGAGCTTACCGCTATATCATTATCCAGCTAGAAATTGAACACTAACCTTATTATCCGCTAGCTCAAACGCTCAATAGCACTCAGTTTTTTTGTTGTTTAACTCAACTTTTTTGCCTACACTTATATAAGCCCATGATCACAACCGCATTCGCCACTCTATCTATCAGTTTTTATCTGGCAAGCACTGTGTTAATTGTTCGACATAGCAATCAAAATCAAATGCCGCGCGGCCTATTTTATCTAGCATGGGCAGCAGTAATGAGCCATCTTTGCTATACCGGTATTGTTTTTCTACAAAACAACGGCTTTAGCTTTAGTTTTTTTAGCACTGGCTCTTTAATAGCCATGATAGTCTCGCTATTGTTATTAATCGCAGCTTCCAATAAACCTGTCGAAAAATTAGGTATCGCGTTATTTCCCATTACCGCTCTAATGCTAGGACTTGCTATCAACTTTGCAGATAAAACACCCACACTATCCCAACACAACTGGGCTATGAGCACTCACATCTTAACGTCTATTATTGCCTTTAGTTTATTAAATATTGCCGCATTACAAGCTATTTTACTAGCCATTCAAGAGCAGAAACTAAGGAGTCACCCGCCTAAACGCTTAGTTTTATCTTTGCCACCACTACAGACTATGGAAGCCTTATTATTTCAAATACTAGCCACTGGATTGATATTTCTCACCATTTCATTAGTCAGTGGTTTTTTATTCATAGAAAATTTATTTGCACAACATCTAGTTCATAAAACCGTTTTATCGATACTAGCATGGATTATTTTCTCAGGCTTACTCATGGGGCGCAGTCGCTACGGATGGCGCGGAAAAACCGCCATACAATGGACACTTATTGGCTTTGTTTTGCTATTGCTGGCTTACTTTGGCAGTAAATTAGTACTAGAACTTATTTTACATAAACAACTAAACACCTAAAGCCATTAATCATAAAAACACAGACTTTTTACAATGACCATAATGCAATCGTTAAATAACCTATTAACAACCCCTTATTTATTTATAAGTTTGGCCGCACTTATAGGTCTATTGGTAGGAAGTTTTCTTAATGTAGTCATTTATCGCTTACCGATCATGATGCAGAGAAACTGGCGTAAAGAATGCGCCAACTATTTACAAATTGAGATTGATGAAACAGAAACTTACGAACCATTCAATCTAGCCGTTCCTTTATCCCGCTGCCCACACTGCAACACAGCGATTCAACCCTATCAAAATATCCCTGTTATCAGTTATATCTTTTTAAAAGGCCGTTGTGCTAGTTGCAATAAACCCATTGCAGTTCGCTATCCATTAATTGAAGTAGTAACGGCTATCAGTTCTGCAGTTGTCGCCCATCATTTTGGTGATACCACTCAAACCTTATTTGCATTACTACTCACTTGGTCGCTGATTGCACTCTGCTTTATTGACCTAGACCATCAACTACTCCCCGACAGCATCACACTACCGTTACTTTGGCTGGGTTTATTTTTAAGCCTGTTCGGAATATATACCGATTCTCAAGCCAGTATTATTGGGGCTATTGGCGGCTACGGGATACTGTGGTCTGTGTACCAACTCTTTAAATTAGCCACAGGCAAAGAAGGTATGGGCTATGGCGATTTTAAATTATTAGCGGTATTCGGCGCTTGGTTAGGCTGGAAATACTTAGCTATCATCCTATTACTATCATCATTGGTAGGCGCCATTATTGGCATCATTTTAATTGTTTTTGCTAAACACCATCACAACCAGCCTATTCCTTTTGGTCCTTATTTAGCTAGCGCAGGCTGGATAGCTTTATTATGGGGCAGTGAACTTAATCAACTGTATTTAACCTATGCTGGCTTGTAACCCATGTTAAAAATTGGCCTTACTGGTGGTATAGGTTGCGGAAAAACGACAGTGTCCAAACTATTCGAACAATTAAACATACCGGTTATTGATGCCGACACTCTAGCTCACCAACTGGTAGAAGTCGGACAACCCGCACTCAAAGAAATAGTGCTAGCATTTGGCTCAGATATACTTAATCTAGATGGATCATTAAATAGAAAAAAACTTGGCCAACTCATTTTTTCAGACCGCCAACAAAAACAAAAATTAGAAACTATACTTCATCCTGAAATTTATCAAGCTATACAAACAGCCATAAAATCATTAAACTTGCCTTATTGTATTATTAGCATTCCTTTATTATTTGAAACCAACATGATTGATTTAGTCGATAGAATATTAGTCATTGATTGTCCTGTAGAAAGCCAAATCGAGCGCGTACAAAAAAGAGACGGCCTGCCATTAGCACAAATACAGGCTATCATTGACAGCCAAGTATCCCGAATTTACCGAAAAACACATGCACATGACCTGATAGACACATCAAAAACCAACGACAAACTTGCAGAAACCGTCAAAAAACTGCACAATTCATACCTTTGCTTAAGCGTCTGCTAGGATAAGATTGTCCGTGAATAACACTATTACTTATGAATTCCCCCTCAACGAACGCATTCGTGTTTTCATAAGACTTGAGCAACTATTTAAACAATTCTTCCTTTTATCAGTGGGTAAAAGTGTTGCTGAAAAACGTGCAGCGATTACTGTCATACTTGATTTAATGACACTTTTTAAACGTAACGACTTGAAATCAGAGCTTTTAAAAGAGTTAGATCGCCAAGCTAGCAACCTTAACAAAATAGCCAACAACAAAGGTGTTGACAGAGATCGACTGCAAGAAATTTTAGCCCAACTGGCTAAAACCAATGAAAAACTTTATGCTATTACTGGAAAAATAGGTAGTAATATCTTAGAAAGTCATTTATTTCAAAGCATCACACAACGCAGCTCAATTCCTGGAGGCACCTATTCTTTTGATTTACCCGAATACCATTACTGGTTAGAACAAGATGAGTCCATACGCATGAAAGATATGCAACACTGGAGCAATTCCTTTACTGACATCTATTCTGCCATTGAATTTATACTTGATTTCATACGCAATAGTCGCTCAGGCAGCAATGAAATAGCCACAGCGGGTTTTTTTCAACTGCCTCTTGATCAAAACCAAGCTTTTCAGCTGATCAAAGTAAACCTAGACAAATCATTACCTTATTTTGCCGAAATCAGTGGAGGAAAACACCGCTGTACTATTCGATTTATGGAGCCCTCGATTGATGACACCCGCCCCATCCAAACTGTCAATGACATTCCTTTTATGTTAACTTGCAGCTTATTCTAATGTCACCAAACAACACAGCGCTTATTGTAAAATGTCCTACCTGTAAAAAACCGGTGCATTGGTTAGCTGAACAAATTTTTAAACCTTTTTGTTGTGAACGCTGTAAATTAATAGATCTTGGCGAATGGGCGATGGAAGAAAAAAGAATACCAGGCGAATCATTAGATGAAATCGTGGATGAATTCGATGATAATCAATACTATTAATATCGCATAGATTGCGTGATCTTGCTGCCCAGTCTACCGTACATTATTGCAATAAAACATCTAGCTGCTTTGCTTGCTCTAAGGCATATAAATCATCAAAGCCACCTACATGAAGATCGCCAATGTAGATTTGAGGTACAGTTCGGCGTTTAGTTTTTAACATCAACTCTTCTCTCATGCCCATTTTAGCATCTACATTAATTTCAGTATAAGTTGCCTGTTTTTTATCAAGCAAGCGTTTAGCCATAACGCAATAAGGGCAACGATCAGCAGTATAAATCAGTATCTCAGGC
>CAIVYW010000204.1 GCA_903910205.1 uncultured Methylococcaceae bacterium
CAAATTAAAGCATTAATCGCTGGATTAAAGCATTCATCATTCGAATTAAAGCATTCATCGCTGGATTAAAGCATTCATCATTCGAATTAAAGCATTCATCGCTGGATTAAAGTATTCATCATTCAAATCAAAGCATTAATCGCTGGATTAAAGCATTCATCACTCAGATTAAGCCATTGATCACTTAAATTAAGTCTAAGAAGTCTGGTTACTAGCGTGTCATGGCCAATATAAGCAGCCATTCAAGATTAATACGTTTCCATAGGATTTCCGTATAGGGATTTTGAATGAAACGTTCAGAATTTCCAACCTACCCATATTAAAGATAATAATTAATGGTATTCTACCTATAAATTAACGCTGTTAAACCGCTATCAGTCACGCCTTACATGATCACTAAAGATAATCTAAAAGCCCTTTTAATCGCCCTGTCATTTGAGCATGAAGACCAGATATACAGCAAAACATTTGCTGACTCAGAAATATCCTTAAAAGTCGATTTTGATAAAAACCTACTCATTTATCCAGAAGAGCTAGGCTTAACCATCCATGAACGGCAAACCTGCAATTTTTCTGCTAACGAAAACTTTGTCGTCTTTGAATGCGTACATCGTCTACTAGAAAAAGGCTACAAACCAGAACATATAGAACTTGAACCAAAATGGAAAGTTGGTCACGGTGCCAGCGGTGGACGTGCGGACATTCTGGTTAAGAATTTTAAAACCCAAGCGCTGTTAATTATTGAATGTAAAACTTTTGGGAAAGAGTTTGATAAGGCATGGGAAGACACTCAATTAGATGGTGGTCAATTATTCAGTTATCTGCAACAGCAAAGCAGTACACGCTTTCTTTGTTTGTATGCGTCTGATTTTAAAGATGACCTTGTTATTCATAAAAATAACATTATCACCACCACCGACATTAAAAATAAAGTTGAGCAATATGCCGACAAAGATATTAAACCGCTGTTTTACCAAGTGGCCACGGATGTTAAACAACGCTATAAGGTATGGGCAGAAACCTATAACTTTGATTATCAGACCACGGGGATTTTTGACCCTGATAACGAAGCCTACAACATAGGCGCACTGAAATGGACGTTAACAACACTTAATGTGATTAGCCGTTATGAAATTCAGAAAAAGTATAACGACTTTGCCGAAGTGTTGCGCAAATACAATGTATCTGGCAAAGAAAATGCCTTTGATAAATTGATCAACCTGTTCCTCGCTAAAATTGTTGATGAAACCATCCATGAGTATGATCTGCAATTTCATTGGAAAGGCGAGTATTTTGATGATTATTTTGCTTTGCAAGATCGCCTGCAAGCCCTTTACAAAATAGGTATGGAAACCTATTTAGGCGAAGACATTACTTATATCAATGAAACGATGATTGATGATGCCTTTTGGGCGGTTAAACAACGTCCAAATGCAACCAAAGATCAAATTAAAAAATACTTCAAACAACTAAAGTTTTACAGCAATAACGACTTTGGTTTTATTGACGTGCATAACGATAAATTGTTTTATCAAAATGCCGTAATCTTGCTTGATATGATTCGGCTATGGGAAAAAATACGACTAACAGGCGACCAGCAACATCAGTTTTTGGGCGATATGTTTGAGTTTTTTCTGGATAAAGGCATAAAACAATCGGAAGGGCAGTTTTTTACGCCCATGCCGATTTGTAAATTCATGCTCATGTCCTTGCCCCTAGAAGCTATTATTCGCGACAGTGAAACTATCCCTAAAGCCATTGATTACGCCTGTGGCGCAGGCCATTTTTTGACCGAATTGGCCAGCCAAATTCAGCCAATGGTGGCGCAACATAAAACCACTGTTGATATTAAAGAATATTACAAAGCTATTTACGGTGTAGAAAAAGAATATCGATTGTCAAAAGTCGCTAAGCTGTCCGCATTTATGTACGGACAAAATGAAATCAACATTATTTACTGTGACGCGCTCAATGCAATTGAGCAAAAAATCAAAGATAACATCATCACAGTTGCCGAAAAAAGCTGTCAAATTTTGGTGGCTAATCCACCCTTTGCTGTAGAGGGTTTTTTGTCAACACTACCCGAAGACGAACGCAAAAAATATGCCTTGTCGAAAACCGTCACCGACATTAGTAATAACCGTAACATTCAATGCTTCTTTATCGAACGCGCCCAACAATTGCTTGCGGCGAATGGCGTAGCAGCGATTATAGTGCCCTCCTCGGTGCTATCTAATTCTGATGCCACCCACATAGGTAGTCGAGAAATTCTGCTGAAATACTTTGATATTGTCGCCTTGGTTGAATTAGGGAGTGGAACCTTCGGTAAAACAGGAACCAATACCGTAGCATTATTTATTCGCCGCAAGCCACAACAACCGGAAGCCTCTGAGCAATATTACAATCGAGTTGAAAATTGGTTTAACGGCTGGGAGGAAGAACTTAATAGCGATGGGGGAGCGTATCAAGACCTATCTTTCATTAAAAACTATTGTCAACACATTGATATAGGCTTTGAACATTACCAAACCCTGTTACAGGGCAATCCGTCCGCTGAATTACTGGCTTGCGAGTTATTTCAGGATTACAAAAAGGATTTTGACCAGTCTAGCGATATTAAAAAACTCGCTACCCAAAAGTTTTTTAAAACGTACAGCGCCGAGCAAAAACAAACTGAACTAAATAAACGTTATTTAGCGTACTTACAAAAAATAGAAAAAGACAAACTATTTTATTTTGTCTTGGCTTATAGCAATCCACAAAAAGTGCTTATCGTTAAAAGCCCTAGCGACAACAAAGAACAAAAGCAGTTTTTAGGTTACGAATGGTCGGCGGCTAAAGGCAACGAAGGTCTTAAAATGACCACCAATGCTCTAGGCCATCACCTCACGCCGCTTTATGATCCCGAAAACCGCTATAACCCTGACAAGCTTAATGCCCTGATACAAGATAATTTTTCAGGCAATGCGGTAGTCATTCCTGAAGCACTGGAAACTTATGCCTCGTTAATAAGCCTTGTTGATTTACTGGATTTTTCACGTAAGGATTTTGATAAGCATATTAGTTTTGCCTTGAAAAACACAGTCAGTATTGATGAGTGGAGCGATAAATATGAATTAAGAAAATTATCTGAAGTTACACTTATTAATCCGTCAAAATCTGAAATAAAAAATATAGATGAAAATACATTAATTTCATTTGTAGAAATGGCTTCGGTAAGCGATAAAGGTTTTATTGAAAATAGAGAGGATAAATTATTGAGTAGTCTAAAAAAGGGGAGTTATACCTATTTTAGAGAAAATGACATAATTATTGCTAAAATTACACCTTGTATGGAAAATGGGAAATGTGCTTTTGCCACAGATTTAACCAACGGTTTGGCAATGGGAAGTTCAGAATTTCATGTTATCCGAGTGAATGAAGAAGTCATTTTAAGTAAATACATTTTTGCTTTGCTTAATCGTGAAAGTGTACGAAAAGAAGCCGAAAAAAACATGACCGGTTCAAGCGGACACCGCCGCGTCCCAGCAACTTTTTATGAAAATTATAAAATCCCCCTACTACCTTTAGAAATTCAAACCGAAATCGTGGAGGCATGTGAAGCTATTGATGCTGAGGTAATGAGGGCTCAGTGCGATATTGAAAACACTGCAAAAGAACTTGAAAGAATAAAGACTGACATTTTCAGCCGAGGATTTATTGAGAAAAAGCTTTCAGAATGTTCGCTTATTAATCCTTCCAAAACTGAAATAAAACAGGTCGATGAAAACACATTAATTTCTTTTGTTGAAATGGCCTCAGTCAATGAAGCCGGTTTCATTAACCGTAAAGAAGACAGATTATTAAAAGATTTGAAAAAAGGCAGTTATACCTATTTCAAAGAAAATGACATCATCATTGCCAAAATAACGCCCTGCATGGAAAATGGCAAATGTGCCTTTGCGACTGACTTAACCAACGGTTTGGCAATGGGTAGTTCAGAGTTTCACGTTATCAGAGCCAATGAAGCAGTCATTTTAGGTAAATATATTTTTGCCTTGCTTAATCGTGTAAGCGTGCGAAAAGAAGCCGAAAAAAACATGACAGGCTCAAGCGGACACCGCCGTGTACCTGCCTCTTTTTATGCGGATTATCGCATCCCAACCCCAGACATTGTCACCCAACAACAACTCATTACCGAAATAGCAGCTCAAGAAACCCTCATCACCACTGCACAACAAATAATCGACGCAGCAGCCAGTAAAAAACAAGCCATCTTGAAACAGTATTTATAACGCCAGTGGAGAAAACCCATGTTACAAGAACAACTGATCGAAGAAATAAAGCAAATTCCCAGCGAAAAATTGGCAGAGATTTATGACTTGATTCATTACTTCAGGCTTGGTTTGGCTCAGGCAAAACCAACAGAAAATATCAATCAGCGGCCTATTGGTTTGGCAAAAGGGCAATTTGAGATTCCAGACAGTTTTTTTGAACCTTTGCCGGACGACATACTGGATGGGTTTGAGGGAATAAAATGAAAATCTTGTTGGATACCTGCGCTTTTTTATGGCTCACTACCGATGCGCCAGAACTCAGTGAAAAAGCCAAAATACTGTTTCAAAATCCCAACAATCCCGTCTACTTGAGCAGCGTTTCAGTATGGGAGATCCTTGTTAAAAATCAGCTGGGAAAATTGCCCTTGCCCAGTGCGGCAGACGATTTTATTAAGAAACAGTGTGAAAAACATTATATTGAATATTTATCTCTCGATGAAAAAGCGGTGTTTAATCTGTATCGCTTGCCCAATTATCACCGTGATCCTTTCGATAAAATGCTGGTTTGTCAGGCAATTACACACGATTTGACCATTTTGACATCGGATAAAATGATTATGCAATATCCTGTTGCCGACATTCCGCACCCCTGCTATCCGGAATCAGCATATAAGTGAACATACCGTTC
>CAIVYW010000205.1 GCA_903910205.1 uncultured Methylococcaceae bacterium
TCGACTAACATTTTTGCGACTTCGGTATACGTTAATCGTGCATGAGAGCACATAACCGCATCATAAAACTTAGAGCGAACGACCTTGCCTTCATCATCTATGATCAGTTCACAAACCATACATAAACGATCGACATGAGGATTAAGCGAGCATAAACCATTCGATAAGATTTCCGGCAACATCGGTATCACTTGTTCAGGAAAATACACCGAAGTACTACGGTTTTTAGCTTCTTTATCTAATTCACTGTTGACTTGTACATAATGCGAAACATCCGCTATGGCAACTAGTAACTTCCAGCCTTTAGCCGTTCTTTTACAGTAGACGGCATCATCAAAATCTCGTGCATCTTCACCATCAATAGTCACCAAGGGTAATTTACGTAAATCTACACGACCTTCTTTTGCAGACTCAGGCACTTCAGCACTTAATGATTTAATGGCCTCTAGTAATTCTTCTGGCCAAATGTTGGGTAATTCATGAGATCGAATAGCCATTTCAATTTCCATACCGGGGGCAAGATGATCCCCTAGCACTTCAATCACTTTACCTATCGGCTGACGTAATTTAGTGGGTTGTTCGATAATTTCGGCAATAACAATTTGTCCCTGCTTTGCATCACCTGCCTCACCATTCATAACTAACAGTGTTTGAGCGATATTTTTATTATCAGGCACAACATAAGTAAAGCCGTCTTCTTTATAAAGACGTCCAACAATTTGATGGGTGTTTCTTTCTAAAATCTCAACAACAGCGCCTTCACGTCGGCCTTTCTTGTCAATCCCTGCAATACGCACCATCGCTCTATCATTATGTAATAAAGGATTCATTTCACGGGGCGACAAATACAAGTCATCAGAACCATCATCGGGTCTGACAAAACCGAAGCCATCTGCATGTCCAATAATTCGACCGACAATTAAGTCTTTATTGTTAACTAGGCAATAGCGCTGACCACGGTTAAATAATAATTGGCCATCACGTTCCATCGCTCTTAAGCGACGACGCAGTGCTTCTAGGTCGTCATCATTTTCAAGTTTGAAAATAGTGGCAAAATCTACGCGTGACAAAGGCTTTCCAGCCTGCTCCAAATTATGGAGTATTAATTCACGGCTAGGAATTGGGTTTTCATACTTTTCAGCTTCACGCTGTGCGTATGGGTCTTGTGTTGAATTTAAATCAACGTCTTTATTAGACTTCGATGACATTTATTTAATATAGATGCAGAGTGATTAATACGATTAAGTAATAAAATTAGTACATGATACATGCTTAACTTAAAGATTAGAATGGAAAAATATAGAATCTTTATAATATACTTCGAAAAACCTAGTAAGTCTTCAGTGTAATTTAGCTAAAGTGGCAATGAGCCGACAATCAATAGTAGGAACATTCATCAACGGAATTGTCTTTGTTCTTATGAATCAGTCTTGACCACCAATCATCTTGTTTAGATTCGCATAAAGCGACTAAGGCTTTTTTTTCCGCTCTTTTCTTTTTACTCGCACTTTTTAAGACAAAACTTTTTCTTTATTCCACCCTGTTTAGCACAATGGTCATCGCAAGATTCTGGCGGTATTTTCTGTTCTACTAAATTCAGTGCCGGTAATAGAGGCGCGACGTGTTCTGGCAAAGGATCTTTATGTACAAAATAGGAACACCCATTTAATAAAAATAGCGCCATTAATATCGATATGATTGCAAACGGCCTACTCATGCTCCAACTAACTTTGGCGGTAAATTATAAACAGCTAATCTTACAAGCTTATAAGGTCTTAGTAAATGTGCATTACTGTGTAAATAACAACTTAGATTCAACTTCTCGGCTTATTAATAAATAAGCAAAGCAACAGCGTTAGTGCAATAACTTGAGTTTTTACTGATAAGTTTTATAATACATGCGCTTAACAAACAACAAAGATGTTGTTGTGCGCTGTTTAGACGACATTAAAACAAAGGTAAGTTAATTGAAATATTGTGATTATTGTAGTTTAGAAGTAAAGATTGCTGGATTTAAGATGAATTACAAAGGCAGTATAAAGATATTTTGTTGCGAAGGCTGTAAAGCTATTTACACCTTATTCGGTGATACTCATATAGTGAAAAACGAAGAACATGACTTTGCCGCTAAGTTAATGAACCGTTGATTATTATAGACACTATTTAACCCAGCAGGGTGTCGTAGGCATTAGCCTTATACACACTACTGGGCTATCAAAAGTACCCGTATTAAAATCACCTACCCTGCTCCCCAAATCAATAAATACTTAGCGCCACATCGCTATAAATTCAAATAATACCCATGCACATAGCCTTATTTAATGGCTACCAACTTAAGACGGAACGGTTTAGTCCAGACGAAAGATTAAGTCTAGGAAGTTAGGAATGAGCACGAAATAATGTAGTCGAATAGCATCCTACTCCCCCCCCCCTTTGTAGCATAGGTATCTACACAAGTTTTATTTATCGTTCCCAAACAGGAACGACAACATTGTGGTGGTGATGGCCGGTAGGGGCGTACTGCATACGTCCTTATAAAATACGCCCTATAACATTGAACTTTCGATGTTGGGCGTATGCAATACGCCCCTACGGTCGCAGGACGATGAAATATAACCAAACTCCAGTCCTCTCTCTTCCTAAATGACGCCACATTTACTTGTGTAGATACCCCTATGCCTTTGTAGAGGGGGGGGGGGAGAGGATTTTAAAATCATAGTTGCCGAAGCGTGTTGTACTCGTTCCTAAACAAGGTGGACAACCTGCTAAACATATCTCAGACCTAAAGTAGCTATAACTCGACGTGCTAAATATATAGCAGACCCGATAGTAGCTATAGCACGGCGTGCTAAACATATCTCA
>CAIVYW010000206.1 GCA_903910205.1 uncultured Methylococcaceae bacterium
TCGTTTAGGAACTCACGACCCTTGATTGCTCAAACGCCGCTCCTTCGTACTACCAAGGCGTATGGACAACTCCTTGGGCGGGACTTTAACCCGCTAGCTAAATTGTTGTTACTGCGAACATCTGTCCCTACAAAACTTAATTAAGCAACGGCGTAATAATCTCCAGTAGTTGTTCTTTAGAAAATTCGCCAGCATGTTGATGGATGATTTGCCCTTGTTGATTAACAATGACGGTAAAAGGCACGGCATCAATATTATTGCCCAGTTGATGAGCAATGCTGATAGCAGGCATGTCGCCAACTAATATCGGATAATTGATGCTGATGGAACTTAGGTAGCTTGCTACGGCTTCTGGGCTATCTACGGCAATGCCGATAAATTGCAGACCCTTATCGGCATAGTGGTTTTGCAGGGCTATAAATTCCGGGATTTCTTTAATGCAAGGCCCACACCAAGTCGCCCAAAAGTTGATTACTCTTAGTTTGCCTTGCCATTCTGACATAGCATGTGGCTGACCGGAGACATCGGGCAAGGTAAAGTCAGGTAAAGATATAACGCTAGTCTGGTCTGTGGGTGATAATAAACCTCTGGCAACAATGCCCCCGCCCAGCGCCAATACGGCGACGACAATCAAGATGAGTCCGGCTGTTTTCATGATTTTACTCGTTGCAAGGTTTTGATAAAGGTTTTTGCATCTTGATAGCCTATGACTCGGTGTGCGTTACTTTCTTTACCATCGCTACCAAAAAATAAAATCGCCGGTGGCCCGATAAGATTAAATTTTGCTAACAGGGCGAGGTCATCGGCATTATTGCTAGTCACATCTGCTTGCAATAATACGACACCGGCTAAGGCTTGTTTCACCTCAGGATCGGTAAAAGTATATGCTTCCATTTCTTTGCAAGAGATACACCAGTCCGCATAAAAATCTAACATGACTGATTGCTGCTTAGCGCTGGCTTGCTGAATTTCAGTTTCCAGTGCCGCTATTGATGCGACTCGTTTAAAAATAAGACCCTGTTCTGCGGCCTGAACATTATTAACGCCTAAGCCTTGTAGTGGCTTTAAGGGGTTGTTATTGCCCATGCTGAAACCGATTAATAATAACAAGCCATAGGCGAGCATCATTAAACCGATGCCCTTCCATAATTTGTGCCAACCTGAACACTGCTCAGGCAATGGATCGATAGCTTTAAGGTAAATCGCTGGCAGTATCAGTAACATCGCCCAGAGCAGAATAATAAGGGTGGCTGGTAAAATGCGACTTAACATCCACACAGCCATAGCCAACATAATAACGCCGAATACCGCTTTGGTGGCATACAGCCAGATTCCGGCTTTAGGCAATAATTTGCCAGCGGAAGCGCCTAATAGTAATAGCGGAATCCCCATACCCAAACCCATCACAAACAAAGCGCTACCGCCTAACACGGCATTGCCGGTTTGGCCTATGTAAATCAGCGCACCAGCTAAGGGCGCGGCAACACAGGGCCCTACAATCAGCGACGATAAAGCACCCATAATTGCTGCGCCCCACAGCGAGCCGTCACGATGCCTTACGCTGGAATTATGTAGTTTGGTTTTGAGTGCGTTAGGAATCTCTAGTTCGTAAAAACCAAACATGGATAAAGACAGTAAGACAAAAATGCTGCTAAACAGGCCGATGATCCAAGGTTGCTGAAAAGTCGTTTGCAAATTACCACCGAATAAGGCGGCGATCATGCCAAATACTGTGTAAGTCAAAGCGGAAGCGATGACATAACTGAGCGACAATAAGAAGGCACGAGTGGTGGTAATATGATTGCCATGCCCGACAATGATGCCCGATAAAATTGGAATCATGGGGAAAATACACGGTGTTAAGGATAACAAGAGCCCGAAGCCAAAAAAGCTCAGCAAAGTCATGACCAGACTATCGTGCTTAAGCGCTGTCATAATCTGATCTTGCTCTGAGAGTGCTGGTGTCACTAAGATCTCGGTAATGGCCGATGCAGGTAGCTTTAGATCAATTTTTTGGCTCATCGGTGGATAGCAAACGCCGCGATCAGCACAACCTTGAAAATTTGCCAATAAGGTAACGGTTTGTGCTATGGCTTGAGTGCGTAGCACTGGTAATTCAAAACTCAAGTGGTCGTAGAATATTTCAACTTGGCCAAAGGCTTCGTCATGCTTGGCTATGCCTCTGGGGATGGCGTAATCACCTAAGCGACTACCTGTAGAGCCGCTTAATTCTAGGTGGATTTTTTCGCGATATAAATAATAGCCTGGAGCTATTTCCCAAGAAACCTGTAGCTTACCTGCTTCGTTAACGGCTGCAAAAAACCGAAACGCCTGTTCGGCCGGCAATAAGCTGTTATCACTTGCTTTGGGTTTAAATAAGGCATCAATCGGCTGGGCAGCTTTGATAGTCGCCCTCGGCAAAACTAGGTCAACTGTTTTTTTCTGCGGCGGATAGCAGACGCCTCTGTCGGCGCAGCCTTGGTATTGCACCAACAGTTGTACGGATGAGGCGCCATTGCTGAATAATGACAGTGGAATGGTCAGATGATGATGGTAAACAACCATGTCACCGAAGTTTTCATCATGTTTAGTTTCGCCCTCAGGAAAGACGGGGGTCACGGCTTGGATTTGTTCCGCTTTAGAGATGAATTTCATCTTGTCGCGATACAGATAATATCCGTCGGCAATATCCCAAGTAATTTCTAGCTGATAGGCACTGACGGCTTTAGCAGAAA
>CAIVYW010000207.1 GCA_903910205.1 uncultured Methylococcaceae bacterium
GAATAAAGCGTTTTTTAAAGGCGTTAAGTTCAACTATCTGGTCTTCGCGATAACATTCACTGCCTAATACCGGTAGATGATTAGCAGCATAATCTTTAAACGTTTGATAACCGCTATCTATCCAAAAAGTTTTTTGCGGATAGGTCTTAAGCAGATCATTGATTAGCGCTTCATGATGACCCAATCCGGTAATGGCATTTAAGTCGGCGATATAAAAGCAATCAAAATCAGCCAGTGTTAGAAACGCGGCCATTACTTGAAAGAGTTCTGCTGACTGACAAAGTGGGCTATGCATAGCTTGGTACTGATCGCGTAGACCTAAGTGAGCATGTACGACTAGGCCATTTTTTAGATCAATAACGGGAATTATTTTCATGGATAAAGCTGATTCCTAGTTCTGATGATAAACTGTGTGTATGAAAATTTTAGTATTTGAGTATATCACTGGCGGTGGCTTTAATAAGCAGAATCTACCTGCAGCCTTGTTGGCTGAAGGCTGTTTGATGCTACAAGCCTTGTTGGATGATATGAATCGCTATGCAGCGCTAGGTCATGAACTTGACGTGCTGGTGATGCTAGATGAGCGCGTTAACGCTTTAATTAACACGTCGGGCATGCAGGTGGTTTTTATTTCGCCAGAACAAAATACGACTGATGAATTTAGGCGCTTAGCGCACGATTGTGAGGCTATCTGGCCGATTGCGCCAGAGTTTGATGGCCTATTACAAGGCTTGTGTCAGGTTGTTGCTGATTTAAATAAGTTGTTATTAACTTCACCGGCATCGGCTGTGGCTTTAGCCGGTGATAAATGGCTAAGCTATCAACAGCTTAAACAACATCAGATTGCCACCGTGCCTAGCCGCTTATTTACTGGTGTTGAGCAATATGAGGGAGATAGCTCGTCATGGCTCGTTAAAGCCATAGAGGGTGTAGGTTGCCTAGATAGTTATATCGTCACGACTAGACAAGATTTTATGGCTATGCAAGCGCGTAGTGGACATTATATTATTCAGCCGCAATTAGTAGGACAAACCATCAGCTTGTCGTGTTTGTTTAAACAAGGTAGAGCTTGGTTGCTGTGTGCTAATCAGCAGCAATTTACCATTAGCAAGCAACAATATCACTTAGCTCAGCTCATCGTGAATTATACCGATGATGTGGCGGCTTATCGCCCATTAGCCGATGCTATTGCCCTAGCGTTTCCCGAATTATGGGGTTATGTGGGTATCGATTTAATAGAAACGCCAGAACAAACGTGGGTGTTAGAAATCAATCCGCGTTTAACCACTTCTTTTGTGGCTATTCATGACGCCTTGGGGCTTAATATGGTCGAAACTGTTTTACAATTAGTACACGCTGAGCCGCAATTAAAAACTCAGGGCCATCAAGCCATCACTGTTCAGGTATCGTCATGAATGTAGTTAATAAAATCGGTTGGGATATAGGCGGCGCTCATGTTAAATCGGCCGTTATCAATGCTCAAGGTGAATTGCTGGCTGTTTATCAGCAGCCTTGTCCGTTATGGAAAGGCTTGGAGTATTTGCAACAAGCGGTTAGGACTATCTTAACGGAACTAACTGATCAGGCTGATGTTCATGCCATTACCATGACCGGTGAGTTGGTGGATTTATTTATAGACAGAGATGATGGCGTAAAACAAATTATTGCTACTATGCAGACGTTGTTAGCAGGGCAACGTTGTTATATTTATGCCGGGTTGTCAGGATTTATCCCCGCTGCACAGGTTGAAGCACAGCATTATTCAGCCATCGCGTCAGCAAATTGGCTAGCCAGTGCAGGCTATGCTGCGCAAAAAATCGGTAGCGCTTTGTTTGTCGATATCGGCAGCACCACTACCGATATTCTGGTGCTAAAGCAGGGCTTAGTTCAGGCTCAAGGTTATAGTGATTATCAACGCTTAATATCCAAAGAATTAGTGTATACCGGTATAGTTAGAACGGCAGTGATGGCAGTTGCACAGACCGCACTCGATCAAGGTCAAGAGATAGGCGTCATGGCAGAATATTTTGCGACCATGGCCGATGTTTATCGAGTGACCGCTGAGCTTGATGAAACGCATGATCAAAGTGAAACCGCTGATGGCACCGAAAAAAACATTATCGCCAGTGCTAGACGTTTATCACGATTGTTGGGTAGTGACTTTGTTGTAGAAGAACTGCCGCGCTGGAAAGCTTTTGCAGAAAATATTCGCGAACAACAACTGCAAAAAATACTACAAGCTTGTCTGTATCGTTTGCAAACGGATGAACTAGAAAAACAGCAACCTTTAATGGGGGCTGGTGTAGGCCGTTTTTTAGTCAAAGAACTAGCCCAGCGCTTAGATCGACCTTATATTGATTTTACTGATTTACTATCTAATGCCGTTATACAAGCGGGACTGAGTGCAGCAGACTGTGCGCCCGCTGTTGCCGTAGCTTGTTTGCTTAATGTGTCGGATAAGATTGAATGAATAAGCCGATGACACCGAAAGCTCGTAAGACGACCGAAACTAAGGTCAGCTCTACGCCCAAGGTGCGATCGGTAAGGAAACCTGCTCAAAAAAAACCAGAACCTAAACCTTTAATTCCGTGGTCTTATCGACTGTTATTGATCACTGTTGAGTTACTGAGTTTGGCCATGACCGCCGTCTTTGTCATTATGATGTTACTCGGCTATTCGGCCAGCTTATTTTCAGGAACCAGTTTTTTTTCCAGTTTATTGCCTTTTGCCATCGGTGTCTTAGCCTTGATAGTGGCCATGGCCGGCTTATTGATAGGCTGGTATAAGAGTAGAAAGTGGCTGCATCGCAAACACTTGTTATGGCCTGCACTATTGTCCTTTAGCTTGGCCTTAGGGATAGGCGGGTATTCTATGCAAGAACAATTTTCGCCAGTACATGCACACTTTCGTACTTTAGTCGGTGGTAAACAAGAAGCGGGTAGAGTGACTATTGCTCATCAGGTTTATGCCGCTTATAGACGTTATGATGCCGTGCAATTACAAACCATGGTACAGCGTGGCCAAGCTTATAATGCCGTTATTAAAGAGGCTGCTACTGAGTTTGACCTCGATCCTGCTTTGTTACAGGGCATTGCTGCGACCGAGTCCTCCTTTTTGCCGCGTAATAGTGCCGATGGCGGTCATGGCTTATTTCAAATCACCCAAGTGCCTAAAGCGGTGATAGAGCGGGTTGGTAAACGCTTATCTGAACAGCAAATGTCCTTACACAACCATCGTCATAATGCTTTTCTAGCGGCTGCCACGCTTAATTATTATTTAGCCGAAATGAAGGGAGATTTGTTTTTGGGTTTACTGGCTTATAACATAGGTTCTGCGAATGGGGGCTTACGTTTTATTATGCAACAGTATGGCGCTACCGATTTTGTGACTATTCAACCTTATTTACAAAGCTTGCCCCGCGATTATCCTATTCGGGTTTTATCCTACGCACTAGCCTTTAGAGTCTGGAAAAAAGAAGGTAAATTACTGCCTTATGAAGAAGGTCGCAATGCTCTGCATATACAACATATTGGTATTCCTGGCTTGCAAGAAGATTATTTAGGATAGATAGATACCCACTTAAAGCCGGACAGTTTCAGCACAGACGAAAGGCTCAGGGTGAAAGACTAAGCCTAAGAGGCTAGCAACTTAGGGCGTGCCAGATACTAGACTTAACTATTAGCCCTTCGCCCTTTGTCTGCGCTTAGGAGAGCCCTATCTAAAAGTGAACGATTAAGCTAAACCATCCCGTCTTAAGTGGGTAGCCATGACATCCTAAGTGCATCTTACGCAGTAACCGACACTTTAAAATCTAATCGCCGTATTTCTTCGGCAAAGTCATTTAATAGCTGGGTATCTAAAGGGCGAATGCGTGTCGCTTCTGGCTGCAAGGAGGGTCTGGCGATGGTATACAATAAAATATCTTCTAGTGGACAGTCCAATTGTTTGAGCGTCTTAAATAAGTCGATAAAAGCGAGTCTTTCTTTGCTAGAAAAACCTTGTTCATCATAATCAACTAGACAGATTTGTAACTTAGTCGGGCATAAGGAGGCCGATAGCAATAAATTGTTAAGGCTGGTTTTGCTACTTTGGCTGGCATGATTAATTAAGGCTCTACCTTCTTCGGTGGCGCTATCGAATTTAAACCAGACTTCACCGCCGTAAGCTTTCAGTGTACTTAAGCCGGCTTGAACATTGGTTTGATGGATGAGGCTGCCATTGGTAATGAGTACATAGTGACTGTCTGGAAATATACCGGCCTCGGTGGCTATTTTGCCGATCAATTCTACTGCTACATCAAAGTCTTTTAGGCTAGTGGGTTCGCCATTGCCAGCAATGGCAATGTCCTTAATGATGCGTTTGTCAGCAGGAACATGATAACGATCATAGAAGTCGCCTTCTTTAACATCGATAAGAAAAGATCGTAATTCTTGTTCTAGTAATTCAAAATCCATTTTAGGCGCAGCGCCAATTTTTAAGTCAGGGACTTGGCAATAAATACAGCGCCAATTACAGGCATTGTTGGTATTAAAGTTAACGCCGATGGATAGGCCGCCCATGCGTCTTGAGATGACGGGGTAGATGTAGGTTAATCCGGCGCTGTCTGAGCGATGATCGGTGGTTGTTAATTTCAATGCGCTTACTCTAAGGGTGATGGTTTTTTAATGTACAGTAGGTCGGGTTAGCGATAGCGTAACCCGACAACTTAATCATACTGCAATCGTAACGGCTTTGAGTATAAAGGTATTCTACGGTGAGTTCTAAGGTTTTTGATGGTCTGTTACCTTGTAAAGGCTAAGGCTTCGAGTATGACTTGTTCATCTGCACCGAGTCGACTGACATTTTCGCTGATATATCGACGCCAACCGCGTGCGCCAGGTTCACCATGATACAAGCCTAAAATATGGCGTGATACACTGTTTAAACGGGCTTCGGTTTTAAGTTGCTCTTGTATATAGGGAATTAATTGTTCTATGACCGCAGACCGTGATAACGCTTCATTAGTCGCGCCAAAAATCCGTTGATCAACTTCTGCCAAAATATAAGGGTTGTGATAGGCTTCTCGCCCCATCATCACGCCATCAACCTGAGTCAAATGATGTTCGGCTTGTTCTAGGCTGGTAATGCCGCCATTAATAATGATGGTTAAATCTGGGAAATCTTTTTTTAATTGATAAACCACATCATAGCGTAAGGGGGGAATATCACGATTTTGTTTGGGTGATAAACCACTAAGCCAGGCTTTACGAGCATGAACAATAAAGGTGCTGCAACCGGCATCGCTAATGGTTGATACAAAGTGTACCAGTTCAGGGTAAGAGTCTTGTTCATCAATCCCAATTCTTGATTTAACAGTAACGGGAATCGAGACCACTTCAGACATAGCGGCAACACAATCAGCTACCAGTTGTGGATCAGCCATTAAGCAGGCCCCAAAACGACCATTTTGTACGCGATCACTAGGACAACCTACATTGAGATTAACTTCCGCATAGCCATAGTCTTCAACCATCTTGGCGCAAAGTGCCAAATCTTTGGGATTGCTGCCACCTAATTGAAACGCAACTGGGTTTTCTATAGGCGAATAATGCAAAAAGCGATGGCTATCTCCGTGTATCAAAGCGCCAGTAGTGACCATTTCGGTATATAACAAGGCCTGTTTGGTAATGAGCCGATGAAAATAGCGACAATGCCGATTAGTCCAATCTAGCATCGGTGCAACGCTAAAGCGATGTCCGGGAAAATCTAGTAATTCCATGTGTTTATTAATAAAAAGTAATTGCATTGAGTCATCAGTCTATCTTAACTTTTCAGGCGTACTCAATGGGTATCAAAGTTGACATCCTTGCCCACTTGAAGCATAGGTATCTACACAAGTTTTATTTATCGTTCCTAGGCAGGAACGACAACATTATGGTGATGGCCCGTAGGGGCGTATTGCATACGCCCTATATAAAATACACTCTATAACATTGCGCTTTCGATAAGTGGGCGTATGCAATACGCCCCTACGGTCGCAGGTATATATCGTGCATTCAGCAGAACGACACTGACGGCATTACTGCATCGTTGATACCGATTTAAAATATTTGCTACTGGCTTGAGTATATTTCATGAGCAAAAAAAGTCAAGATCATCCGCGCTCCCTGCTCTGAACGCATAGGTCTCTACAATAAGCATGGGCTGCCGAAATCTAGGCTACAGGGACCTATAAAGATGAACCTCCTTAGCAGTGCATACCTACTTCCCTGTAGCTATGACGGTTTACACGCACTTGTATATAAGAGCTATTGTGTTATGGCTTTATTTAGGAAGGATAACTACTTACTATTAATTAGATATTGATATCTCTATTTAACAAACCTCATCGTGCCGCTCTTTTTTTATCGGTTATCGAATTATCGAGTAGCAATTATAACGATGACTCCATCATTCAATGATACAATTATATCTGATATTAAAATGATTTAGACTTAATCGCTTAGGCTTCGGCTTAACTTTAGCTCCACTTCCAAAACGTAAAGTAGCGCTATGACAATATCTTTAGCCTTAAAAATAGTTTTCAAGCTATTCTCTCTGTATTTTAAAAAACCGGACGGCTCTTATCCAACGCTATTAGCGATCATCGCTATAGCTATTGCCTATGTAATAGCTGGAAAGCTCAGTTACTTTTCAACCGTTCCGCCTGGCTATGCTTGCGCTATCTGGCCACCAGCAGGTATAGCCTTGGCAGGGCTATTAATTTACGGTTACCGAGTCTGGCCTGGCGTGTTGTTGGGTTCATTTATAGTTAATGGCTTGATTCCTGAGTTGACGAGTTCAGCGTTAGAAAATGTAATGTTAATACTGACGACTCTAGTCATTAGTACAGGGGCAACTTTGCAAGCCTTGGTCGGTGCTTATACTGTTAAGCGCTATGCTGGATATCCTAATGGGCTTAGAAACGAAAAAGCCGTATTGTTATTCTTGCTTTATGGCGGTGTCTTAAGCGTGACTATCAATCCGACCTTATCAGTATCCATGCTAGTTGCCACCGGTAAGACTCCATTGGCAAATGCCCTAAATAACTGGCTAACTTGGTGGTCTGGCGATTTATTAGGAGTCATTATTTTTACGCCATTAGCCTTGGTTTGGCTGCTAAAGGACACTGATTCTTGGCGTCATCGACGACTGGCCATTACTCTACCGATAATCGCAATGTTTGCATTGACAGCAACAGCTGTTATTTATGAGGCGCAATCTAGCAATGAACGTATTCAGCTAGAATTTAATCAGCAAGTTGAAGAGCTCAATAATGAACTAAAAACAGGCTTTGCTAAGTATGGCACTGTGTTATATACGCTACAAAGTTACTTTACAGCTTCATCAGGTGTTGATAAAGAAGAATTTAGTCACTTTGCTCAGCATTTATTGGCGAATACTAGCGGCATACAAGCCTTGGAATGGGCGCCGATTATTAAGGCTGCTGAACGTGATGCTTTCGAAAAGAGACATCAACAACAAGGCTATGCGCATTTTCAAATCACTGATCGGAATGCGTTCAAAATTATGGTACGCGCTAATAATCGCCCTACTTATGTCCCTATCACCTTTGTTGAGCCCTACCAGGGCAATGAATCGATTTTAGGTTATGATACGTTGCCCAATCAAGAGCGACAAAATGCACTGAATAAAGCCGCCAGCACCGATGAACTTAGCCTATCGTCTCCGATTGAACTGATACAAGAAAAAGCTAAACAGCTTGGTGTGGTAGGTTATCTACCGATCTACCGTAACGGTTTTTCTGTGCAAACGCCAGCCGAAAAGCATTTGGCGATTTTAGGTTATGTTGTTGGCGTCTTTAGAATTCCAGATATGGTTAATACGGCACTTAAAGACAAAAATATCTACGGCTTATCGTATCGCTTGCTTGATAGTTCTGTGTCGTTAGTAGAGCAGCAGCTACATACCGGTGACGAGTCCTCTTCTACGTCTCTAGTTAATTTTAGCGTCAAAAAAACCTTAAGCAGTCGTGTTACTTTACCTTTTGGGGAGCAAACCTGGCTCTATGATGTGGTGCCTGAATCTGTGCAGACAGCAGAACAGGTGTTGTATAGCAGTGATAAGCCATTCCCTTCACCGTTAGTCATACAAGAAAAAACCTGGTTCAGCAGCCAAAAAACCTTAAGCAGTCGTGTCACTCTACCTTTTGGCGGTCGAGCCTGGGTCTTTGAAGTGGTACCTAAACAAAACTACTTTGCTTCGCATCGTTCAGGTCATGTGTGGCTGGTGATGTTTCTAGGCTTATTATTGACCAGTTTAGTTAGCCTAGTTTCACTCGTGGCGTCAGGGCGTACACGATGGCTAGAACAGTTAATAAGCGAGAGTACTGAGGCACTTAAACAGCAACATGCCTATGCCTTGTTGCTGATGAATGAAAAAGAAAAGCTCTCGATGGCCTTAGAGCAAAGTCATTCTTCGATAATAATTACCGATCTTGATGCTAATATTGAATATGTTAATCAGGCTTTTATTAACAATACCGGCTATAGTTCCGAGGAGATCATAGGCCAAAAGCCCAGTCTATTAAAATCTAACAAGACACCGCAAAGCACTTATAATGGCATGTGGGCGGACTTGCTAGCCGGTAAGGCTTGGCAAGGTGAAGTGATCAACCTCAACAAACAAGGTGAGGAGTTTATCGAGCTAACGTGGATTTCGCCTATACGAGAGACCGATGGGGAAATTACCCATTATCTTTGTGTTAAAGAAGATATCACCAAACGCAAACAAAACGAGGCACTCCTGTTAGAGACTTTAGCAGCAAAAGAGCGAGCTGAGGAATTAGCCAAAACAAAATCTCAATTTTTGGCGAATATGTCGCATGAAATTCGCACACCTATGAATGCGATCATTTGCTTTTCAGAACTTGCCCTGCTTAAAGACATGCCGGCAGAGGTTAGTGATTATTTAAAAAATATCAACATAGCCTCCAATAATCTGCTGGTTATTCTTAATGACATCCTAGACTTATCCAAACTCGAAGCCGGACAGATGGGGCTTAATCTGAGTCCTTTTAGTCTGCATGATTTGCAAGAAATACTAGATAGCCTGCTCATTAATGCCGCGCAGAGCAAAGGCTTAGCTTTTAGCACAAACATCGCAAGCGATGTGCCAGACTACCTGCTCGGTGACAGTGTCCGCTTACGACAGGTAATCACAAATCTGCTGGGCAATGCCATTAAATTTACTTCGCAAGGTGCAGTGACGCTAAATATTAGCCTACAACAACGCGATGAACAGCAAGCACGCTTATTATTTGCAGTATCAGATAGCGGCATCGGCATTAGTGTAGAGCAGCAAGCTAAATTATTTTTGCCATTTAGTCAGGTAGACGATGGTTACGCCAGAAACTTTGAAGGCACGGGCTTAGGTTTAGTGATTAGTCAAGACTTGGTGCGGTTAATGGATGGTCTTATTAAAGTAGAGAGTAGGCCTGGTCTAGGAGGCTGTCCTATAATCCAGCCAATAATGATAGAATAGTCACCTACGCTAAAATAATTACTAACCGATGAATATTCCTTTCAAACAATCGCCTATCGCGCTTAATGCCGCATTGCTCTC
>CAIVYW010000208.1 GCA_903910205.1 uncultured Methylococcaceae bacterium
CATTTCAATACGTGTTAAAGCATCTAAGGCGCCCAGAGGTTCATCTAGTAACAATAAACGCGGCTCATGCACTAATGATCGTGCCAAAGCGACCCGCTGCCTTTGTCCACCTGAAAGCACTGAAGGCCAAACATCAGCACGGGCATCAAGTCCTACTTGCTGTAAAGCATTTAACGCTTTCGGAAAATCAGTTTTTTTAAGTCCTAAACGTACGTTGTTTATGATGCTTTGCCACGGAAGTAAACGCGCTTCCTGAAACATAAACCTTGCATCGCCGTTTATAGAGCTATGAGGATTTCCGTCGTAAGATATCGAGCCAACCTCAGCTTGATCGAGACCTGAAATCAATCGTAGTAAAGTACTTTTACCGCAGCCACTACGACCCACAATGGCGACGAAGGCTCCTGGCTTAATATCTAGGTTTAAATTCTCAAGAACCTTGATGTCACCAAAACTTTTACTTAAATTTTGTACCTGAATCGCAATACCAGAAGCTGAGTTTGATTTAACTTTTTCCACAACTTTCATTTTAGGTTTGAGATAGTTAGATACAGCATCTGAATTAAAATACGCTGAGCGTTCTCTCAGTATATTTATATTTGGAATAGGCATGTAATGTTCCTTTTTCACTGTTAGTACTTAAATTTGATCAACTATGTCTAAAACTTGGATGCCATTGCAGCAACCTTAATTCAAGTAAATGCGCAGCTGTATCTGCCAACTTACCCAACAAGGCGTAAATCAAAATAGCCAACACCACTACATCCGTTTGCATAAATTCTCGGGCATTCATAGCCATGTAACCTATGCCAGAAGTGGTTGCTATAGTTTCAGCGACAATCAAGGTCAACCACATAAAACCCAGCGCATAACGAAGCCCGACCAGTATAGACGGCAAAGCACTAGGAAAAATAACCTGAGTAAATAATTGCCAATGATTCAAGTCGTATACTCGCCCCATTTCAAGCAACTGAGGATCAGCCATTTTTATGCCATGATAGGTATTTGCATATATCGGAAAGAACACACCTAAAGCAACTAGAAATAGTTTGCCTTCTTCACCGATGCCAAACCAAATAATCACCAAGGGTATTAAAGCCAAATGCGGTACATTTCTAATCATTTGTATCGTGGTATCTAAATAACGATCCGCTGGTCTCAATATGCCATTTAGTAAGCCTAAAATTAAACCTATAGAACCACCAATTAATAAGCCACCACCCGCTCGTTTGGTGCTGATTAAAATATTTTTAAATATCTCACCTGAAAGACTTAGATTAATCGCAGCATTAACAATATCTGAGGGTGCTGGCAATATTTTTGAGGTGATCCAGCCATAGCGTGCAGCAATATCCCAAAATGCTATTAATAAAATAGGCAGTAACCAACCGCTAGCGTCTTTTAACCAACTTAACCAGTTTGGTAACTCATAATGGGAGCGCTTATTCATGATGCAGACACCCTTAACTCTGTAGTTAAATCTACCGTCCCGGTATCGCCAACAGGACTTAAATGCACGACATCGCCAGTTCTGGATTGAACA
>CAIVYW010000209.1 GCA_903910205.1 uncultured Methylococcaceae bacterium
CTTCATTGCAGGGTAGGGTTCCAATAATTAAAACGGGCGTAGTATGAGCGATATTAAGTTTGTTGCCACTTTTTTATTTAAAATATACTTTCGAGCTTTCGAGCTTTCGAGCTTTCGAGCTTTCGAGCTTTCGAGCTTTCGAGCTTTCGAGCTTTCGAGCTTTCGAGCTTTCGAGCTTTCGAGCAGAGACTAATCCCTCAAGTGCGAGGTTCATAAGCAGAGTTTTGGGAGCGTTGGAATCGACCAACCAAAAACAAAGCACTTAATGCCACGGTGGTAACTCACCGTTATAAGCAATGAAGTTTTTAGACTGCGCAACCGTCATTGTGCCCGTGTTGTTGTTCTTGGTCGCGGTCGCAACGGGAGTCACTACAATATTGCTATGAGTAGACTTAGGAGCAGATGAGGTTTGCCATTGGCTAAATAGACTCAAGTCTTTATCGTCTAAAACATACCATTTTTTTTGTCCAGCATCCCATCTTGCACCTAGCGCCTTAGCGTGATCTTTTTCGGAAAAAGGAACATTTAAATACATTTTTGTAGCGGCCATAATTTAAAACTTGGGGGTTAGGGGATTAATTTAATTCTTTAACGCACGTTGCCTTCTGGCTTCTTTGGGGTCGTGATGCAACGGGCGGTAAATTTCGACTCGGTCGCCGGCTTTTAATAGATCATTTAGTTTACAAGCACTGCCAAAAACACCGACATTGAGCTCGGTTTTATTGATGTCTGGATAAAGATCTAATAGCTTTGAGGCACTGATAGCCTGTTCTACCGTAGCGCCTTTAGGCAAGGTGAGCGCGATAATGACTTGCTGTTTAGGCAAGGCATAAGCCACTTCAATAGCAATGAATTCTTCAGCCATAAACTTGTTTAGCGCGTTGAGTAAATGAGGCTACCATAGTATTACAAATTTGGTTAAAAACAGCACCAAAAGCTAGGTTAGCGAGCTTGCCAGGCATTTCAAATTCTAAATCTAGGGAGATTTTGCACGCATCTTCTCGTAAGGGCGTAAAGTTCCATACGCCATCTAAATGAGAAAAGGGCCCATTTAGCAAGGTAATGGTCATTTTACGGCCCTGCTCAATTTGGTTTCTGGTAGAAAAGGCTTTTTTAAAGCCGCCTTTAGCAATCAGTAATTCTGCTTCAATGATGTCGCCCTCAGTCTTGAGTATGCGACTGCCACCACACCACGGTAAAAACTGCGGATAAGCGTCGATATCGCAGACTAAATCAAACATTTGTTGTGCAGAAAACTTAACTAAGGCGCTTTTTTGAACCAGCGTCATTACAATACTCCGACGACATGCAGAAAGACAAAAAAGACGGCCAGCGGCGCTACATAACGCGTTAATACCATCCAGAGTTGGTAAAGCGATGCATTAGGCATATTCAGTTCTTGTTCGCTATGCTGTTGTTTCATAATCCAACCTGCAAACACAGCAATACAAAAGCCGCCAACGGGTAGCATTAAATTAGCGGTTAAGTAATCCAATAACTGAAACAGCGTTCTATCGAAAAACTTAACATTGGACCAGATGTTAAAGGAGAAGATCGTTGCTAACCCCAACAACCAAGCAGCTAAGCCTGACCATACACAAGCTTTTTCACGACTAAAGTTTTTATTCTCAACTAGCCAAGCAACAGCAGGTTCAATTAAAGAAATAGACGAGGTAAGGGCGGCGATGCTTAGCATAAGAAAAAACAAAATGCCGACGATCCAGCCGCCTGTCATATTGCCAAAAGCAATCGGTAAGGTCTGAAAGATAAGGCCAGGGCCGGTATCGGGGTGTAAATTGTTAGCAAACACGATAGGAAAAATAGCAATGCCGGCTAATAAAGCCACTAAGGTATCGGCACCGGCAATGATAATAGCAGTTTGAGCAATCGATACGCCTTTAGGTAAGTAAGAGCCATAAACCATAATGGCGCCCATGCCTAAGCTGAGGGTAAAAAAAGCATGGCCCATCGCGGTTAATACCGAATTACTGCTTAGCTTGCTAAAATCCGGTACAAATAAGAAATGCAAGCCTTGAAAGTAACTGTTAGTCGTCATGGCATAGCCGACTAACAATAGCATCAATACAAATAGAGCAGGCATTAACCATTGCACCGCTTTTTCTAGGCCGTTATTAACGCCGCGTACCACAATCAGTAAAGTCGCGGCCATGAATAAGGAATGCCAAAAAATCATTTGCAGGGGGCTAGCAACAAAGTCATCAAACAAGGTTTTAATGGCGACACCATCGGCATCAAAAAAACTACCGACAAAGGCTTTAGCGATGTAAGCGGTAGCCCAACCTGCAATAACACTGTAATAAGACAGTATTAATAAGCCAGCGATGACGCCCATCCAACCTAAATAATGCCAGTTTTTATCGGCACCGGCTTCTTCAGTCAGTAGTTCCATAGTTTCTATGGGATTGCGTTGGCTGCGTCGACCTAGCATGGTTTCTGCAATCATAATGGGTATGCCTATTAATAATACACAGGCAAGGTAAACGAGGACAAAGGCGCCGCCCCCATTTTCTCCGGTAATGTAAGGAAACTTCCAAATATTACCGAGTCCAACGGCCGAACCTGTGGCTGCGAGTATGAAAGTGAACCGTGATGACCATGCACCATGAGCTGATTTTGTTATTTCTGTCATTTTGAGCGCCTATTAAATACTCACCTTATTAATAATATCGAGTAAAATAGCAAAATAATTCCTTTACGTCAGTTTATAAATCGAAAAATCTACTTACTATGGCCGATAAGAAGTCCAAAAAGAACAAAGATCAGCAAAATGCAACCATTGCTGTCAACCGTCAAGCCAAACATGAATATTTTATTGAAGAGCGCTTTGAAGCGGGGATTGTTTTAGAAGGCTGGGAAGTTAAAAGCCTTAGAGACGGCCGTGTTCAGCTTAAAGAAAGTTATGTGGTGCTAAGGCGTGGTGAAGCGTGGCTATCAGGTGCGCATATTTCCGCACTGCTGTCGGCTTCTACGCATATCAAACCCGATGCTATTCGTCATAAAAAATTATTACTCAATCGCCATGAGCTAAATAAGCTGATAGGTTCGGTAGAGCGCAAAGGCTATACCTTAATTCCTTTGTCGATGTATTGGAAGAATGGCCGCGCTAAATTAGAGATTGGTTTGGCTAAAGGTAAGCAATTACACGATAAGCGAGCCACGGCTAAAGATCAAGATTGGCAGCGCGAAAAAGCACGTATTATGAAGAAAGCCTAACTTATTAATCTATTTAATTAATTATGAACCTGCATCCAAATTTACTTTGCGCTGAACATAGCGTATTAATTGTTGTTGATATACAAACCAAGTTAGCTGATGCCATGCCTCCTTCAGAAGCTAAGTTGATGCTAACTAATGCTACGGCGCTGTTAGAAGCAAGTGCTTTAATGGCGGTGCCGGTATTAGTGACGGAGCAATATCCTAAAGGTCTTGGCGTTACCGATGTAAGTTTGGTTAATAAACTACCAGAGACGGCACAACACTTTGAGAAAACCGGATTTTCTTGCTGTTTGGCGGAAGGCTTTTCTGAAGCTTTGGCACAGACTGCTCCTAAACAAGTTATTTTAGTGGGGCTGGAAACGCATGTTTGCATCTTACAATCAGCATTCGCCTTACAAAACCAAGGTTATCAGGTTTATGTAGTTGAAGATGCGGTGTGTTCAAGAAAGATTGATCATAAGTTTTATGCCTTACAACGTATGCAACAACAAGGAATTACACTGATTAATTATGAATCGGTGCTATTTGAATGGTTAAAGGATGCAAACCACCCTAATTTCAGAGCTGTTTCAGGATTGTTGCGCTAGTTAGGAATATGGAAAAAATCGTAGGGACAGGTCGCGACCTGTCCCTACAGAACGATGCGCTTCACTGTCGTTCAGCACATTCTATAAAATTATGTAGGGTGGATAAGCAAGGCGCATCCACCGTTGATGCCGGATGCGCGCTGCTTATCCGGCCTACATTAATTTCTCTTTTCTTGAGGTTTTAAATATGACACTCGCCGTGTTTATTGAAAAAATACAAAACGATATTCCCGTTACGTTTAACGAAACCGTGTCGGTTATTAGTGATCACTATCTTTATACGGCCACTGAATTTAGTAATGGTCTAGGTGAGCATCTCTTAGTCAATGAGGCCGGTACTAACGAAGGTTCTTGCAAGATCTTTGCTTTTGCGGCATTACACCAGTTGAACCTGTTGCAAACGTTGAATCTGTTCGGCGATTATTATCGACTGGATGTTTTAAATGATCCGCAAGGTACTGGGCATCAAAATATTCGCAACTTTATGGTGGATGGCTGGGCCGGCATTAGCTTTAAAGGCGAGGCCTTAAAGGCTATTCAGCCAGCACTATAAACTTCTTACTACTCAATAAATACAAACATAATGACTATTACTACACGCTTTGCTCCAAGCCCAACGGGCTATTTACATGTCGGCGGTGCTCGTACGGCTTTGTTTTCATGGCTGTACGCACGTAAATCTGGTGGGCAATTTATTTTACGTATTGAAGATACTGATTTAGAGCGATCCACCCAAGAGTCTGTTAATGCCATATTGGAAGGCATGGCGTGGCTGGGCTTAGATTATGATCTAGGGCCGTTTTATCAAACTCACCATTTTGATCGTTATAAAGAAATTATTCAGCAATTGATAGCTCAGGGTGATGCTTATTATTGCTATTGTAGTAAAGATGAGTTGGAGCAATTGCGAACTGAGCAAATGGCCAACAAAGAAAAGCCACGCTATAACGGCAAATGCCGCGATGCTCAAATTGCTGAGTTAGATAGAGAGCCTGTTATACGCTTTAAAAACCCCGTTGATGGCGTAGTGACGATTCCAGATTTAGTTAAAGGCGATATCGTTGTCGCTAATAAAGAGTTAGATGATTTAATTATTGCAAGAGGTGATGGCACGCCTACCTACAACTTAACCGTGGTAGTCGATGATATGGACATGAAGGTCACTCATGTTATTCGCGGCGATGACCATATCAATAATACACCTAGACAAATGAACATACTTCATGCCTTGGGTGCAGAGCTACCTAAGTATGCGCATTTGCCGATGATTTTAGGTGCAGATGGTGCGCGCTTATCAAAGCGTCATGGTGCAGTCAGTGTCATGCAGTTTCGTGACGAGGGCTATCTGCCAGAGGCCCTGTTAAATTACTTGGTGCGTCTAGGCTGGTCTCACGGTGATCAAGAAATTTTTTCCTTGGATGAGATGGTTGAGTATTTTGAATTAGCCGACGTTAATGTCTCTGCATCGACCTTTAATATGGAAAAGTTATTATGGCTTAATCATCACTATATTATGACCGCCGAATCTGAGCATGTTGCGCGACATTTAAGTTGGCACATGGGGCAATTAAATCTTGATTTATCTAATGGCCCTGCCTTAGTTGAGGTAGTTAAGATTCAAAGAGAGCGTAGTAAAACTTTAGTTGAAATGGCTGCGGCCAGTATTTATTTTTATAAAGAATTCGAAAGCTATGATGAAAAGGCAGTTAAAAAGAATTTTACCGTAGGAGTCGATCAGGTTTTATCGTGCTTGCACGAACAACTGTCTGCCTTAACAGAATGGGACGCTGAGCCTGTTCATGAAGTCATCGTCAAGCTGGCTGAATCATTGGTACTTAATATGGGTAAAGTGGCGCAACCTTTACGTGTTGCGGTTTGTGGTTGTGCAGTTTCCCCCGCGATTGATGTAACCGTAGCCTTATTAGGGCAAGAAAAGACCTTGGCTAGAATAGATCGAGCAATTAATTATATAAAAACATTAAATTAAGGTTGGACTTTTACGGGTTTTCCTGTAGAATGCCCGTTCTTACATAGAGGGGCTATAGCTCAATTGGTAGAGCGCTTGCATGGCATGCAAGAGGTCAGCGGTTCGATTCCGCTTAGCTCCACCAGCAAGAAAAAGTTTAAAATGCTA
>CAIVYW010000210.1 GCA_903910205.1 uncultured Methylococcaceae bacterium
ACCCTAACAGGTGGTTTAGGGATTGATACCTTCACTGTAGATAGTGGCACGGACACGATTACTGACTTAGGCGGGGGGGGCGCTGATATTTTATCGGTGGGTAAAGGCGCTATCGCCAATGCGACGATTGCTACGGCATGGATAGCTAGCGCTGCAACAATAAATAGCGGTGCCGCTAACATTAGCACTAATGGATTAGTCGTCAATCTTGCCGCCGTCACGACGGGCACTAATGGTTACACGGTAACGAATACCGGTAGTGCCAGCACCTTAACAGGATCGGCATTAGATGATACCTTGATTGGCGGCACGGGTAACGATATTTTGCTTGGGGGCTTAGGTAATGACAGCCTAACAGGGGGGGCAGGGAATAACACGATTGATGGTGGTCTTGATGAAGATACTGTTGTTTATTCCTTAGCGCTTTCCGATTACACAGTTACTTATAATACAAACACAGCGTCATATACCATTACAGCAAAGACCGGAAACGAAGGCATTGATACTGTTAATAATGTCGAATATTTTCAATTCAGTGATGGAATCCGTTATGCAAGTGCTTTGCAAAGCATTATTACTGGAACATCAGGTAATGATAGTCTTGTGGGAACAAGCGCGGACGATCAGTTGCTTGGACTTGCAGGTAACGATTCTTTAAATGGAGGTTTGGGTAATGACATACTGACAGGGGGAGCGGGGATTGATACCTTCACTGTAGCTAGTGGCACGGACACGATTACTGACTTAGGCGCTGGTGGAGCTGATATTTTATCGGTGAGTAACGGGGCTACAGCCAATGCGACGATTAATACGGCATGGACAGCTAGTGCTGCAACGACCAATAGCGGTACAGCTAACATTATCACTAATGGATTAGTCGTCAATCTTGCCGCCGTCACTGGCACTACTGGTTACAATGTAACGAATACGGGTAGTGACACCACCTTAACGGGATCAGCATTTGATGATACGTTGATTGGCGGTACGGGTAACGATACTTTGGTTGGTGGCTTAGGTAATGACACCCTAACAGGGGGGGTGGGAAATGACTCACTGACAGGCGGTTTAGGTATTGATACCTTCATTGTTGGTAAGGGTGGTAACGGGGGCACCGACACGATCACTGACTTAGGTACTGGTGGAGCTGATATTTTATCGGTGAGTAACGGGGCTACCGCCAATGCGACGATTAATACGGCATGGATAGCTAGCGATTCAACGACAAATAGCGGTACTGCTAACATTACCACTAATGGATTAGTCGTCAATCTCGCCGCCGTCACTACGGGCGATAATGGTTACAAGGTAACGAATACGGGTAGTGCCACCACCTTAACGGGATCAGCACTGGCAGATACGTTGATTGGCGGTACGGGTAATGATACCTTGGTTGGTGGCTTAGGTAATGACATACTGACAGGGGGAGCTGGAAGCGATGTATTCCTTTTTAATACAACGGCTAATAGTGATAGTAATGTGGATACAATTACTGATTTTGTGGCTGGCACTGATAGCCTACAATTTAGTCAATCTATATTTACTGGCATCACATCCACAGCAGGATCTGGATTAGGAAGCATACTCGCTAGCAACGAATTTGTATCAAATGCTACTGCAGTGTCTGGTACAACGAGTAGTTCACACTTCATCTACAATACTACATCGGGCATTTTGTACTATGATGCTGATGGAAATGATTCTGGCACATCAGTTCAAGTTGCCTTAATTGGCGTGTCAAGTCATCCAACATTAACGAATTTAAATTTTCATATAATTGCTTAATTGCTTAATTGCTTAATTAATTAATTAAGCTTACTACTATTGAACAGTAAAACTAATGTTATGCTCCACTAGGGTTATGAGTTTATTAAACGATTTGTTGCTAGAAGCAAGAAAAAATGAACACAACGGCAATTATGACGTTGCTTATAAGCTTTTTTTACAAGCAAAGTCTATTCATAGTTCCGATTTGAAAGGTTTACATCATGTAATAGAAGAGGGTTTATGGCGGCTAAACCCTTTGTGGATGGCGAGCATTGAACATAATAATTTATTGTTGAGACCTTGTAATAGTGATGATGCCAACTTTTTAAGGCAGTGTTTTGATGATTCTGATTTTATGAATCGTTTCAATCGGCAAACTCCTTTGTTTGGAAATCTAGATAAAGCCCTTATTAATGTCAATAAAAAACCACCCGTGCATAATGGATTTTTGATGTGGGTGATACATTTGAAAGATACAGGGCCTGTTGGGCTGGCCTGCCTTAGTTCGATAGATCAAGTGAATAAAAAAGCGGAGTTTTCTATAGGCTTTCCTAGAAAGAGGCTTAATTTAGTTACGCTAAAATCTTCGTTGATGGTTATCCACTTTTCTTTCTTTATGATGGATCTCAATAAACTATATACACAGATCTACGAAGACAATCATCAAGCACTAAAAAATACGTTACACCTTGGTTTTCGTCATGAAGGCACTCTGGAGGAACATTATTTACTGCCTAATCATGGTGTTACAACTGTCTATCTGACAGGTCTTACTAAAAAAAGATTGCTTGAAAATAAAAACATCAGAAGGCTAGCAAGTCGGTTAATAAATCAAATCTGGTAATTACTTGGAGGTCTAGGTTGGCCACAAGGATTTGTTCGTAGTGTGAGGGGAAGTATCATAACTAATTGTTAATATTAGTAACATATGAGTTATAATAAAACTCCAAAGTTTTATGTATTTTAATCAACTCAAATGAAAACTAACCAAGTGTGCCGTCTTATACTATTACTGTGTTTAGCTTGTCATTGGTTGAGTCCTGCTCAAGCTGCAGACTCATACAATAGCACTACAGGTCTACTTTCAGTGCCTTTGATGAAAGTGGGTAGTGTTTTTTACACCGATGTTAATCTCAAATTTTCTTTGATTAGCGTGGGGGTCGCCAGCAGTACCGCCCTTTCCTATGATACGTACAACTCAGGCAATAACCAACTTAGCATTCCAATTTTGTACGTGGGTAGTCAGCTCTATTATAACGTGGTAGTCAGAGTAGGCACTGTAATGAAAGTCGGTGGCACCTGTTCGACACTTACTGCCTGCTCGATGGCTTCCTTGTATTACGGACCGGCTCCCTTTAGTACTGCTATTCAAACGACTATCACGACGCCTACGCTGAGTGCCGCCGCCACTATCACAAACCGAAGTCGCTATCTAATCTCAGATGCTTCAACGGCAAGCACTACAGCCAACTATTTACAAATTGGCGCAACCTACAGTGCAACTACAGGTTATGTAGCCGAGACAGGTACGTTGGTCAGTAGTACTGCCTACAGTCCCTACCTATCGAAAATTTTTCAAGCGATTGCAGATACCTCCGGCTACTTTAGGCTCGACTCTCACTTGCAGCCCAATAATTCCTTGGACTTTGATGTAAACGATAGCAATAAGCTCAAGTTCAGAAATAATTTTGGCAAAGCCTCCCCTACTTATGGTTATGTGACGTTTGCTTACGACAGCACAAACCACATATTGCAAGCGAAGAAACGTTACACCTACAGTTTTACTTCGGCCGCTACGGCTCAAGCGACTGCTTACACAGGTGCTTGGACTGAAGACACTACTTTCAGTACAAAAGATTATTATGTTAAGCTCACGGCTGGCACTTTCAGTTTAGTAGCACAAGCCAATGCTGCTACCAAACTTTACCTCTTTAATTCGCCTTTTAATTTAGGCATTCCCTCTTTCATAAATCCAAACGCCATTCCCTTTGTAACTAATGCCGCCGCGCCTTTCCTGTCTAAGGTAACGGTTGCCACTGTAGAGGGAACTTCAGGTGGTATTTATACGCAAGTGAATACAACATATCGTGGACAAGTTCTCACTCCAGGAGCAGACGCGACTACTAAAGTCAATGCCGATGCCATGCTCGCAAGCATCAAAAAGACACTCGTCGCTAATGGGGAGACCCTGCGTTACGACACGGCGCTTTATACTGCATTCAGAGATCGCGCCCTGACGTCTAAGTTGGTCAGCGATTCCATTGCTGACGGCGCACCTGGACAAAATTTGGTGCCTTACGTGTATTACACTAACGAGAAAGACAGCGCCACTGGCAAATATCATCCTTTCATGGTTGTGGTGACTTATGGCAATCAAGCTTCACCCAATGGTCTTAAAGACATTCCGCATCCGCCAGGTGATGGGTCGGGCGCTTACCCAACTTCCAAGGTTACGCGATTTTCTAATTTAGAAAATTATACGTTGATGATTCCCATGAAGAATTATGGTCAAGTAACTGATGTCACAGTTAACACCTTCACTAGTAACTTGTGGATTGATGTGCCCGGCACTACTGCGACTAAGAACGTTTACACTTGGGCGGACAGCGCGGACAACGGCTTGTTAATCGATGGTTCCGTGATGTTCCCTGCCTACAACAATACCTTGGTGCCTTCACATCTTGCAGGTGAACTTTCGGCCAGTGGTTGCCACGTCGGACAGGGCGGTGGTGGGCCTCACTGCCATGCTGACGGTTATCAGTCGGGCCTTGGTTTGGGCTTATACAACGACAGTGATTATTTAAACAAAACTCATCCGCCATTGATCGGCATTGGCTATGATGGCGTTGCGCTTTTTGGCAGGTATCGAAGCACCACAGATTCGGCTCTTTTGGGCTACAGTACGGCACTGGATGGCTTTGGTGCGCACAATCATGATGGCATTGGTTATCACTACCACGCTCACAGCAGCAAAGACAAGCCCGAGTTGCTTAACTATAGCACTGACATGCATGTGCTTATGAAAGGTGCCTATATAGGGAAAACTAATAGCATTCCGTATTTTCGCTCTCGCACCATTAATGGTTTTAATAACAACGTATATTTAGGGGGTACTGTCCATTAAATCGAAACATAAATTGTTAATTTAATGGTCATTGATAAAACAAGCGAGCGAGAAATACATTGAAATCATTTCGTTATTTCTTGGTCGCTAGCGTCTTTTGGAGTCTGTGTTTATTTACTGGTGTCACGCATGCGCATTTAAATTCTGTAGGCTACGCTTCCGTTAACATTTTGCCAGACAAAGCAGTCATACTCATCAGTGTACCTCTTGAAACGTTCAAAGGCATTGATGTTGGTCTAGGTGGTCTGGGTCTTCCAGAAAAAATCGAGGCACAAAAAAAAGAAATCATTAGGCAACTGGATACTGCCATTCGCCTGTCATGGGATTCAGAGCAAGGCGAAGTCATAGATGATCAAATTGCCGTCACTATGTCGTCAGAGATACAACATCAGACATTGCAAATTGAATGGCTAAGATATCTAAAACTTTCATCGTCAGGCTTGTTACAACCGGTATTGTTGAAAGTCGATGCCGCTTGGTTGGGCCAAGATTATCTCTTTCATATACAGCGTGGTGACGATGCAGAATTTGCCAAAATGACAGCTATTTACACGGAACATTTTTTCCTGAAAAATGCCTGGGGCACCTTATACGCTTTCTTGCAAGAGGGATTCTTTCACATTCTGAGTGGCTTTGATCATCTGCTTTTTTTAGCTGTTTTACTCATAGTCAACACCAGTATGCGTCGTTGGCTTTGGGTCCTTAGCTCATTTACATTGGCTCATGGACTGACCTACGCCTTGGCCTCGCAGGGCTTTATCCAGCTGAACGCTACTTTGATTGAGCCTATCATTGCTTTCACCATTATGCTCACCGCATTCTTGCAAATTAGAAATATTCATCCCAAGCTTTGGCAGGAATGTGTCGTTGTTTTTAGTTTTGGTTTATTTCATGGTTTGGGCTTTGCAAGTTCAATGTCTAGTATCTCAGCGGAGACTCGTTTCCCCATAGCCTCTGTGCTTGGGTTTAATGTGGGCATAGAATTAGGACAGTTATTGTTTGCTCTTGCCTTGCTTATTTTGCTATGGAGTCTTAAAAAGTTTCCAAGGTTATTGCATAACATGCCGGATTGGGTGGCATGGTTTTCTTTGATTTTGGGCAGTTTTTGGATGCTGGAAAGAATCTATCCTTGGATGTCATGGCCTAAAGAGCTAAATTTTTTAGAGCAGTTTGTCGGAGTCTATTGGCATAAATGGAGTCTTTTTAAATAACGTCAATGTCATTAATAATTTGATCATAGATTCCCACGCGGGACGGGGTTTGCAACCCCGTCTCAAACGTTTGATATTGCCATTATCTTTGAAAGATCACCGAAGAAATAGGCCTACTTTTGGTTATATAACGTCGTTTGGGTGCATCTAAACGTTTCGATCGGGGTTGCAAACTCGGCCCCACATGCTCTTTCGCTTTCGCTAACCCGACTTATACCCTTATCGTAAAACCCCCGCTGGAGAAGAGTAATTATCCAGCACTTGCACATAATTGGCGCGTTCATAAGCACTGGGATCTATGGCATGTTGTTGGCTGACGCTACCTTTGAGTTGTTCGATAGAGTCATAGTCATGCTCGTCTAACCACTGTTCTAGTTCTAAGAGGATTTCACTTAAACGAGCTACGCCCTGTTTGAGCAAAACACTGCATAGATGCACTACATCAGCACCCGCTAACAGTGCTTTGATGACGTCTGAACTATTGTGAAAGCCGCCAGTAACGGCGAGTGATAACTGCGTTCTACCATACAGTAAAGCGGCCCAGCGTATGCGTAACAAGGCTTCTGAGGCGCTAGAAAGTTCTAAAGTAGGCACTACTTCCAGCGATTCTAAATCAATATTAGGTTGATAAAAACGGTTAAAAAGCACCACACCGGAAGCTCCCGCAGTTTCTAGCCGTTTTGCAAAATGCAGCGGTGAGCTAAATTGCGAAGAAAGCTTCATAGTAATCGGAATGTTCACTTGGGCTTTTAAAGCCTGCAAGATAGTTAGATAACGATTTTCGACGACCTCACTACTGTCTTCGGCATTGGCGGCTAAATGATAAATATTAAGCTCCAATGCATCAGCACCGGCTTGTTGTAATTGCAGGCCGTATGCTAGCCAGCCACTTAACGACGTACCATTTAAACTGGCGATAACGGGGATGGCCAGAGCTGATTTTAATTTCTGTACCTGTTCCAGATAGTGTTCTTGATAAGTCTGTAGCTGATGAGGACGAGGATGGAAGGAATCGGCTTCTCCATGTCCGATAGCTGGCTCATATAAAAAGCGCTGCATCTGCTGTTGTTCGGCCACTATTTTTTCTTCGAACAAGGAATACATAACTAATGCTGAAGCGCCGGCATCTTCTAGCCTACGTGCGCTGTCTATATCTTTACTTAAAGGCGATGCTGAGGGTACTAAAGGATGAGCTAATTTTAAGCCCAGATAATGCGTGCTTAAATCAACCATGATCAATCTCCTTGGCTGTATCAGTTTTAAGTTGAGCTTTTATGGCAGACACTGAGGTGGTCGCCGACCATTCTAGTTCAGAGAGTTGTTTATAGTAAGCATAGCGATTTTTAACATCTTGCTGCGCTTGTGCTAGAAAACGCTCGGCGGCTTCTGGATGTGTTTGCCAGAGCATACTAAAGCGGGTTTCAGTTTTCACAAAATCACGGTAAGGGATAGACGGTTCCGCTGAATCGAGCTTCATCGGATTCTTACCCGCTTTGGCTCTGCTAGGATCAAATCGAAACAGCGGCCAATGGCCACTTTTAACCGCTAGATTTTGTTGTCTATGATTATTAGATAAATCTACACCGTGAGCAATACAAGGCGCATAAGCAATAATGATAGATGGCCCGTCATGAGCTTCTGCCTCTAAGAAGGCATTTAAGGTTTGAATGTCTTTACCGGCATAAGCAACATGGGCGACATAGACATTGCTGTAATCCATCGCTAACAAGGCCAAATCTTTTTTAGCCGTGGCTTTACCGGCTGCGGAAAATTTAGCAACAGCACCTAAGGGCGTGGATTTTGAAGTTTGGCCACCGGTATTAGAATAAACCTCGGTATCTAGCACTAGAATATTAACATTCCTACCACTGGCTAACACATGATCAACACCGCCAAATCCGATATCATAAGCCCAACCATCACCACCTATAATCCAGACGCTTTTTTTACATAAGCTATCAGCGAGTTGTAATAGGCTTTGTGCGCTAGCGACATAAGACTGTTCGTTATTAAAGGCGCAAAACTGTGCCTCTCTATTTAGGTGGTGTTTTAGATCAACGATGCGTTCGCGCTGCTCGTAAATGCCGACTTCATCAGATTGGTCGGCAGTTAAAATAGCATCAACTAGCGCATTACCTAAAGGTTCTCTTAAGCTGATAAGCAACTCTTTAGCTGTGTCTTGTTGTTTATCTAAGGCGATACGCATACCTAAACCAAACTCGGCATTATCTTCAAATAAAGAATTACTCCACGCAGGGCCGCGTCCTTCGTTATTTTTAGTCCAAGGCGTAGTGGGTAAATTGCCACCATAAATAGAAGAACAACCCGTGGCATTGGCGACGACCATACGATCACCAAATAATTGTGAGGCTAATTTAATATACGGTGTTTCACCGCAACCTACACAAGCCCCCGAAAACTCAAACAAGGGTTGCAGAGCCATCGCGCCTTTAATGGTATTGGTTTTTAACAAACGTCGATCATAGTCAGGGAGTGCTAAAAAGAAATCCCAGTTATCACGTTCGGCTGCACGTAGCGGTGCTTGTGGACTCATGTTTAAGGCTTTGCGACTGGCATTGCTTTTATCACGGATGGGGCAAATATCGACGCATAAACTACAGCCCGTGCAATCTTCGGGTGCCACTTGATAGCTGATAGCCAAGCCCTCAGCAAAGTCTTTGCCAAGCATGTCTGCGTGTTTAAAGGTTACCGGGCTAGACGCTAATTCATCGTTCGCATAAATCTTGCTGCGTATTGCGGTATGAGGACAAACCATGGCGCATTTGCCACATTGGGTACACAAATCAGCTTCCCAGACAGGAATTTCTAGCGCCAAACACCGTTTTTCATAAATAGCCGTGCCGGTAGGAAAAGTACCATCGATAGGCAGGGCACTGACGGGTAAGGCATTGCCACGACCGGCAATAATTTCGCCGGTTACGCGTTTAACAAAATCGGGCGCGGTATCAGGTAGGGTCGCTTTAAGTTCGAATTGGCTGCTGGCATGATCAGGTAAAGGAACGCATTGTAAGCTGCTCAAGGTTTCATCAATAGCCTGAAAATTCAGTTCAATCATGCCTAGACCTTTTTTGCCATAGGTCTTTTCGACCGCGTGTTTAATGGCAGATATCGCATCCATTTGCGGTAATACCCCAGAGATGCTAAAGAAACAGGTCTGCATAATGGTATTAATGCGCTTACCCATGCCGGTTTTTTCAGCCACCGCGTAAGCATCAATGATATAGAACCTAAGCTGTTTACTGATCATCTGTTGCTGCATGATTAAGGGCAAGGATGCCCAAACATGCTCGGCTGATAAGGGGGTATTGAGTAAAAACACGGCCTGCTTTCCGGCACTGCTCAGCAGGTCTGAGCGTTCCAGAAAAATGCTTTGATGACAGCCAATAAAATTAGCATCATTGTCGCTAATCAAATAAGTGGACTGTATGGGTTTAGGGCCAAAACGTAAATGCGAGACCGTCATAGCGCCCGATTTTTTCGAGTCATAAACGAAATAACCTTGAGCATATAATTGTGTGCTTTCACCAATTATTTTAATGGTGTTTTTATTGGCGCTAACCGTGCCATCACTGCCTAAACCATAAAATAGCGCCTGAAAAGTATCCGCTAGGGCATCGGTACGATAACGATCATCCCAGTTTAAACTACGGTGTGTAACATCATCATTGATGCCGATAGTGAAATTGTTTTTGGGCTGTGTTTGCTTTAATTCGTCAAAAACCGCCTTAATCATACCGGGAGTGAATTCTTTAGAAGACAGGCCATAACGACCACCGATTACTTTGGGAAATACTGAAAATTTGCTAGTGCCCTGACTATAAGCTTGGGCAATAGCGGTGAGTACATCTTTATATAAAGGTTCGCCATCAGAGCCAGGTTCTTTAGTGCGATCTAAGACAGCAATTTTTTGACAAGTGCTGGGTAATGCGGCAAGCAAACGCTGCGCATCAAACGGTCTGTATAGACGTACTTTAAGCAAGCCTACCGCTTCACCTTGCTGATTAAGATAGCTTAGCGTTTCTGTGACGGCTTCTGCACCAGAGCCCATAATAACAATCACCCGTTCCGCGAGTTCTGAGCCCAGATACTCAAACAATTGATAGGAACGACCTGTCAATTTTGCAAAGCGCTTCATCGCGGCTTGCACGATGTTAGGCAGCCCTAGGTAATAAGGATTGACTGATTCTCTAGCCTGAAAATACACGTCAGGATTTTGAGCCGTGCCACGCATCACCGGTTTATCAGGTGTTAAGGCGCGATGGCGATGGGCGGTTACCCATTCATCCTTAATCATGGCGCGTATGACTGAGTCATCTATAGCATTAATCTTGGCGACCTCATGCGAGGTACGAAAGCCGTCAAAAAAGTGCATCAGCGGAATGCGACTCTCTAAGCTAGCGGCATGAGCAATCAAGGCGAAGTCCATGACTTCTTGAGGTGAGTTAGAACAAAGCATAGCAAAGCCGGTCATGCGTGCTGACATAACATCACTATGGTCACCAAAGATAGATAAGCCCTGACAAGCCAGTGAGCGAGCGGCGATATGAAAGACCGTCGGCGTTAGTTCACCCGCAATTTTGTACATATTAGGTAGCATTAACAGCAAACCTTGAGAGGCGGTAAAGGTTGTCGCCATAGAGCCGACTTGCAAAGCGCCATGAATAGCGCCCGCAGCCCCCGCTTCACTTTGCATTTCTGTCACTTGCGGTACAGTACCCCATAAATTGAGCTGGCCCAGTGACGCCCATTCATCAGCCCATTCGCCCATGGTCGACGAGGGGGTTATTGGGTAAATGACGATGACTTCATTGAGTTTATAGGCAATCGTAGCCGCCGCTTGATTGCCGTCTATCGTAACTGTTTGCTGATGTTGCATAAGACCCTCCGAAATAAAACCAAAGAAAGTAAATAACCTTAATATGACTGTAGGATTTGAACTGTGGTCGATTGTACACTGACCAACAAGGTTAGTGTAAAAATTTTAGTAGCGGGTTTAAAAGGGGGGAGTAGATTTAAAATAGCATTGGCTTAACGATAGTTGTAGGCTGGGATGTAGCGTAGCGTAATCCCAGCAAAGTAAGCCACCAATGCCGGTCTGGGTTTGCAATCCCAATCGAAACGTTTAGATTTTGATAACGTTGAAACGTTAGTAACGAGGTTACGCTTTGCTCCGATTGCTGGGATTACGCTACTCTACATCCCAGCCTACAAATAAATAAGCTGGGATGAGCTACGAATCCCAGCATTTAGAACTTTCAAGAATGCCGCCCTTACTTATCCTTAGCCTCTTTTCGTAACCCAAGCAGCCTTTTTATACAAATTAGATTTTCTTAACGAATTCAGACTTAAGCTTCATAGCACCGATTCCGTCAATTTTGCAATCGATATCATGATCACCGTCAATCAAACGTATGTTTTTGACTTTAGTACCCACTTTAACCACTAACGAAGAACCTTTTACTTTAAGGTCTTTAATAACGGTTACGGTATCGCCATCTTGCAGCAAATTACCGTTGGCATCTTTAATGATGCGGCTATCGGTATTGTCTTCGCTATCACCTACTTTGGGCCATTCATGTGCGCATTCTGGGCAGATAAAATTTTCACCATCTTCGTAGGTGAATTCAGAGCCACAGGCAGGGCAGGGGGGAAGCATGGTCATTATTAGTACCTAATCTAGCTAGTCTCAACCTTGTGGAGTACGAGGTATCTTGATGCCGCATGATGCCAGATTTAGGGGGGCGCTGTCCACTGACTACGCAATATAGCCGCTGATATTGTCTACAGTTTGTCGTTTTTCATAACGAAAGTTATTTGAGTTATTAAAAAGTCTGCTTTGAACTGTTGCTTAAGTTGTTTACTATGATCAGTCTAAACGAAATAGATTTTTTAAATTGAGGTAGCTGGATTGAAATATGTAAAACTTCCTAGTCCTATGATGTTGCTCTGTAGTAGTGGATTAGCATATTGGTTATCATCTATCATTCATCTTAGTTTTGTAGCAATAGCCATCATGATACTTTTATATATTCCTCTGCTTTCATTTATTGGCTTATATGCCGAACAAAGAAAATATATTGTGCAATATAAAAAAGTAAAGAAAACCAATAAAGTTGATAGTAGCGCTGAGGATAAACAGCCGCCTATAGAGCAAGGTCAGCCATTAGCCATTGATGCACATAAAGCGGATGTGCCAAGATTAACAAATGATAGTGGTATCTATTAGTCAGCCAAGTTTATCAATGAGCGGGTAATGTTGGGTTAACGATAAAGCGCTTAGCTGCACGTAACCCAACATTTAACTTTTTGATGGCTTAAAAAATGAAGCCTTTAAATGATGATTTTTGATACGGGTTCGCAAAAATCGGTAGTGCCATCCGGTGTTACCACAGCGTAGCGAAATTTATAACGCTTCATAATTTGTAAACCAGTGACCACAAAAGTAGCGCGTGTACTGATGCCGATATCAACCCATACTTCTTCGGTTTCATCGTCTGACTCTTTAGACATTTGCCAACGATACGCTGCCCCTCTATCTTTAGCTTTAGCCACTAAGTTAACCTCACCTGAATGCTCACCATCCAGCGCAGCCAGCTCAGGTTTGGGCGTTATGACTGGTTGTTTAGAAATATGAAAACCACTACTTAATATACTGGTTTCATCACCTGCGGCGGTGCGATTTACATAATTAGCTAATTTTCTATAAATATCATCGGCTTGTTTTTCAGCATCATG
>CAIVYW010000211.1 GCA_903910205.1 uncultured Methylococcaceae bacterium
AAAGACTATTTATCTATTGGTAGTCTGATTGATATGTACATCAAAGAGTTTAAACCTGACGGCAGATCAAAGAACGCAGATTTAAATAAGCTAAAGAAATATGATATTGCATCAATCGATATTCACAAGCTTGAGGCTAAAGATTTAATCAAACATATTCGATTAAGAAATATTGAGTGCCTACCTCAAACAGCAAGCAATGATTTAACTTGGCTAGGGGTTGTTGTGAGAACAATGGCAGGCGTAATTGATTTGGACGTAGATCAATCTATATTCGCTACAGCTAGAGAAATACTAAAATCAGAGGGGTTAATATCATCATCTGCACTAAGAGATCGACGACCTACTAAACAAGAAATCTGGGAGCTTGCGCGCTACTTTAATGGCCATCCTACACCAATGCTTCACATTATATATTTTGCGATCTATTCAGCGCGCAGGCAGTCAGAAATATTCAAATTAGAGTGGGATGACATACAGCATGAAAATAGAACGTGTCTACTGAGGAATATGAAAGACCCTAGACGCAAGGGTATTAAGAAGCGCTTTAAGCTACCTATTAGCGCCTATAAGATCATTATGCGTCAACCTAAGATTGATGCACGCATATTTCCTTACAACGCAAAGACCATAGGCACTTACTTTACTGAGGCTTGTAAGGTGCTTGGTATTAAAGGATTGCACTTTCACGACTTGAGACACGAAGCCACAAGCCGTTTATTTGAGAAAGGTTTATCAATCCAGCATGTACAACAAGTCACCCTACATTCAAGCTGGAATACATTATCTAGGTATTGCAACTTAAACGCAGGTGATGTTGATATTTAACTCACTAATAACTTAGCCTCAGCCATTCGTCTAGTTTGCAATCCAGCCAAAACCTTTCCACCAGCTCGACAGAATAATTGTATCTCACTTGCAGCCGCTACCCAATCACCCGCATCAACTAATGGTTTAAGTGAATGCCCGACATACCCCCCCAGACCAAGATTAAATATTAGGTCGGCTATGGCTGCCGTTTTGTTTGGATATGGAATTAGAATGGGACTCACCCGTAAAGCTTCGTTAATCGCTTGAGTTGCTCGATTGATAAGCGATATGTCAGCTTGACTCTGATTCCATTCCAAACCCTCAGTGATATTTTTACCAGTTGAGCCATAGCCGATAGTCCAGATTCCAGCAGGGCATTGATAGGCCTTTAGCTTGCAGCCCTCAGATTTTCTAATCAATGGCAGTAATATATCTAGTGCGCTCATTTGTTTCCCTCGGTAAATGCTTTGGATAGATCAGGGCCACGATCAGGAACAGATTTGCCGGGCTTCCAATAATAAGACTGACCAAACTCACGTTGAGCGCGTTGCGACATTCGTCTTAAGTAGCCCGGCGAGAGTGATTCTTGTAAATTCTGTAAGACTAGATGATTGAAAGCTGACTTGGTAAACCACAGCGTCCCTAGTGGGTTAAAGCTATTACCTAGTCTTAATGCTTCTGCCGAAGTATGGGTTTTTTCACCTTGTGCGGCTTTGATAGAGTTACCCCATGTAACTTGATAGGCTTGCTCAAGCTTACTGACAGTAGGCCCAGCCATAGAAGCAATAATACTTGATCCATACTGGCTATTATTTGAGTTTAAGAAATCACCAAATAATCCTAATCCTCCAGACTGCAATAAAGCCCTTCCTGCGAACTTAGCATTCCCCATTGCCAGCGGGTCGCGACCATTAACCAGTTCTTTTAATTGCACAGCAATAGCGCCAAGAATTAAGCCTTGAGCAAAAAACATGGCGGCGTATGATGCGGCTGATTGTCCAGACTCATCGCGCAACTTCATGCCACGCTGTAAGTTGTCATTAAAATAACTGAGTCCGAAGCTTTTAAACTGCCAAAATGCTCTGGATATTTCGCCTAGATAAGTATTCTTTATAGTTCCCATATTCATAGTGGCTCGATGCCTTGCCCCCGGTGTCGATACGGCCATATTCTGCTCATCTAATACCATCGCCATAAACTTATCAGCCGAACGCCTAAGCTCTCTAGGATTAATGCCAGGTACTTTCATGATCGAGTCAACAGTTAGCAACTTACTTTCGCCATCTACCCATATTTCGGGTTGTGCTTGTTTCCAGATAGCAAAATCAGCCTCATCAATGCCATGCGTGAATAACATGCGTGCATCGGTTTTATCAATAGAGGCAAGATCAGCATGAGTATTGACCACATGAGCGACAGCATCCATCATAGATATACTGAAAGCTTGACGATTGGCTTCGGTAATAAAGGGCATACCACTTAATCTAACAGTAGCTCCACCCATTTTCCCAGCGTATCCATTAACAAGCTGCTCTTGAGCATGGCGCAAGATAACGCCAGAATAAGCATCTAAGCCAATGCCTAAGCGCCTAGCTGCACGCCTAGAATCTGCGTCACCTAATGCCCTAAGATGCTCGACCATTAGCTTAGATCGACTAATATGGTTATATTGCGCCGTTAAGTTCATGGTGTTTAAGTCGGTGATGGTTGATATTCCCGACGATCCCAAGGCGATTAGATTTAATGAACGCATAGTCGCCATGAAGCGCCCAAAGGCAAAAGCGCCGCCAGATTCTTGCTGGCCTGCAACTTCTCTATAAAGTCGATCATTAAAGATAGTGCGGGTCTTGATCTTTTCAGGCGCTACGCCAGCTTTAGTATCTTCTCTAGCTGCATAGTCATTAAGCCAATCAAACTGATGACGCGCATTAGGACTCATGGTTTCTATTAGGGCAATATCTTTGCTGAGCTGATCTATATGTGAGATCAACGTGGCATGTAAGGATTTTTCGCCATAGATTTTGTGATAATCTAAGGTAACTACTCAGGCCAGCAGCAAACCCAAAAAAGTGCTTTTTAACATTGAAGGGCCGGGATGAAGGGATCACCAGCAAAAGCATTCTTGATGGCGGTG
>CAIVYW010000212.1 GCA_903910205.1 uncultured Methylococcaceae bacterium
AACCGTCGGATAGACGGGGCTAGTCTGTGTAGTGAATGGTGCAGTCATGCCGTCAGCAGCAGAAACCAGTGAGCAGTAGCGATACCTACTCACTCTTAGGAAACTAGGAATCCCCTTCCTTCAGGTGGGGGAGGATGTCAAAAGATGTGTTATGTAGGGGTCATTATTCCCGAAACAGGATCAGGGAATCAATATGCCGGTGTCGCTGGCGTTAGGTTTTCTTTAAATAATCATTGAACAATCATTTTACGTATTTGCCAGACTCACTCGGTATTGGAACTCTATATTGTCACAGTGACGCTTACAAGGTATACTATGACCTTGTTGTGAGTTTAATGCGTAAAAGACAGATTCCTGTCAGCCATTGAAAGTATCGCTCAGAATAGATCAGACATATTGTCAAATCCTTGCCGGGATGGTGGAATTGGTAGACACGCTAGCTTCAGGTGCTAGTGGGCGCAAGCTCGTGGCCGTTCGAGTCGGCTTCTCGGTACCAGTTAAGAATCTTTAATTAATTGCACATGGCTACCAAGCTCTTGGTAACCAGCCTATAGTTATTCATACTCTCATGGGCTTTGCTGTACTAGAGAATCTCTTGCGGCTTATGCGCCCGTCTTAAAAAGAAAGCTTGCGATCCATTGTTGTTATTTGGGGCTACTCAGGAGTAACATAAGGCTTTTTTAAACTCAAAACGGCTACTCCATGATACGTACTTCATTAAAGCTACCTAAAATCATCGCCATCCCTGTTTTATTGATGATCGTGGTGCTGTCAGTGCTGCTATTTTCAGTATTCTTCGCCCTCTTATTAATTCCCCTAACCATTGTCGGCTTTAAATTTTGGCGTGCGCTTAAGTTAGCTAAAAGAAACCAACAGGGCGATGCTATTGATGCTCAATTCACGGTACTTGAAAAAACCGATAAAGACTATTAACGGTTAGGCTGGAATTATTCCTTATCTTTGTAGAGGGGGATTAAATCACATACTCAGAAACAAATTCTGCAAAATCAGCTTGCTCGCTTTTTTTGATTGAACTTTGTAGCTTCTTAGTAGGAATATCTTCAATATCTTCTAAGCATTCTTCACGATACGACTCTCTAAAAAACTTCACCCACTCCTCTTTACCCTTACAAAGCGTTTCAAAATCGCCCATAAATTGTAGTCGTAATTCTAGCTCGGCTAAAATCACATTCAGATGATTCAATAAATCTTCAGCATCATCACTGTGTTTAAAAAGCTCAGCTATTTCATTTTTAACCACTTGTATATCACTACTCTGGCCATCGGTTAACGCATCAATCAAATCATTGCAAATAGCCTGTTGTAGTTCCTTATTTGATTTATACCAAAAGAAACTACCTCCGTTACTCTCGGAGTGATTGTCTTCCATATAAAAACCAAATGGAAATTCAATTGGATTTCTGCCTTGCGCATCTTCTAAGGAATTAAGTAAATCTGTTTCAGTATTCATCGGTGGTTGGCCTTCTTATGTTAGATTGGGGGATATGGTTTTTGTATATGAGCTATCTGTCCTAACTAGTGGGTAGCCTTAATTAAGCAATTCCCAAACCGGTTTGATATGCTCGGGTAAAGCCGGCAATCGACCTAATTCTACCCAAGGATTTGCCGGATTATGAAAATCAGAGCCTACAGAACCTGCCAAGTCAAAGCGCTTAGCGTAATCGGCTACCCGCCTTAATTCATCTGGATTCATTCGACTGGTAATAACCTCTATCCCTAAGCCGCCGGCTTCTTTAAAAGCCGTTAATAAGCGACTCATCCAATTAGCCGTCAGTTTATAGCGCATGGGATGCGCTAAAACGGCCACACCGCCTGACTCAGTAATCCAGTTAATGGCAACGTCTAACTCAGCCCATGTGGTCGATACATAAGCTGATTTACCTTGAGCTAAATACCGATCAAAGGCTTCTTGCTGTGTCGAAACATGGTGTTGTGCTACTAAAAAAGCCGCAAAATGACTACGAGTAATCATACCGTCACCTGCGGCTTTCTTGACGGCCAGCAAAGCCCCGGGTATGCGTTTTTGCTCTAATTTGAAGGCGATTTTTTCAGCACGCTCTAAGCGCGTACTTTGTAATAAATGCGTGGCATTAGCTAAAGGCGCATAGTTGGGATCTATACCTAGACCCACTACATGAAAGCATTTGTTTTGCCAGTTAATAGACAACTCTATGCCCGGAATTAAACGCATCCCCACCAAGTTAGCTTGCTGTTGAGCCTCAAAGAGACCTGCGGTGGTATCGTGATCAGTTAATGCTAATGCCGTTACCCCACAATCTGCGGCACGCAGCACTACTTCGGTCGGTGTTAAGGCACCATCAGAGGCTGTTGAATGGCAATGTAAATCGTAACGTTCAGTCATAAAGTAAGAGGTATAAGGCGAAATATTTAAACCTTTCTAAGGTTTCAGTCGCTCAGTGGATATAGCCGCTTTATGTTTTACTAGCAATAGTTAAAGCGGTTGTGAGTTATTGCGTAGGCAGGGCTTACAGGGCACAAATTGTAACATCTTGAGCGTGTTATTCTAAGCTTTCAGCTCAAAACGTGACAACGGTTGGCTTAGACGAACCATCAGGGCAAATAAATCCCCCTCTACAGAGGCTCAATTTATTTTTGCCGTCTTTGAGAGCGTTTAGTCGCAATTTTGGCTATATTGACTCGCAAGGTATTATCCGGAATCGCAAGTTCAAAAACCCAGGCTTCTAATGAATAAATCGCCGCCAAGGATTTTTGGTGTAAGGGATGTCGCCGGTCATTAGCAGGGTGCAATGGATTTTCATGGATCTCATCAATAATTCGCTGCGCATCTCGAAGTTCGTAATTGATAGGGGAGAAAGGTTCTATTAGTTTCATAGCGGCGGTTTAATTACAAATGACAAGATACAAATACCAAGCAAATAATAGACCACCTTTATAAGCCTTAAGTTAATCCGCATTACGTAAAATAGACGCCTGTTATTAGTGGAAATGCACCAATCAAAAACAACTGATGGGTGCAAATCAACAAATGAGTTGAAGAATCCTACGTTCGTAGGATTTTATTTTTCCTTACTTTATGTAATTCTATTAATAGACATTATTAAAGACCTCAGTACATAGACATGCTAAATAAAATACTTAACCCACTTAGGGATTCCCCGACATTTGAGCATAAACATCGACCTATAAAACCTGCGATGATATTAAAAAATACGCAACAAGATAGCCGCCTTAATAGTCTTTTTCAACATATTCCAGGCATGGTTTTTGAATTTTGCCTTACGGCAGAGGGCCATGCTAACGTACCGTTTGCTAGTGCAGGCATCGCCTCTATTTATGAGCTTAACGCTGAGCAGGTAAAAGATGATGCGTCAGCATTGTTTGCTCGTATTCATCCTGATGATCTTGATAATATCAGGGCATCCATTAAAGAATCAGCACACAGCCTGCAACCTTGGAATCTGGAATATCGGGTCAATCTACCCCAAAAAGGTCTGCGTTGGTTGTTATTAAGTGCATCTAATCCCCTAAAACAGGAGGATGATAGTATCATTTGGTATGGCCTTAATAGTGATATCACCGAGCGCAAGACATCTGAAACGACTCTAACCAAGCTTTCTAAAGCCTTAGAACAATCCCTATCATCGGTGATGATTACCGATCTTGATGCTACCATTGAATATGTCAATCAGGCATTCGTCAACAATACGGGTTATAGGCGCGAGGAAATTATCGGCCAAAAGCCCAATCTATTAAAATCCGGTAAAACTTCCAGAGCGATTTATGATGCTATGTGGACGGCCTTGCTAGCCGGTAAAACGTGGCAAGGTGAAATCATCAACGTGAATAAGCAGGGGGAGGAATTTATCGAGCTGACCTGGATTTCGCCAATACGACAAGATAACCAGACCATCAGCCATTATCTAAGCATTAAAGAAGACATCACCGAGCGTAAAAAAACTGAAATACCTCTAACCAAGCTTTCTATGGCCTTAGAACAAAGCCAATCGTCGGTGATGATTACCGACCTTAATGCTACCATTGAATATGTCAATCAGGCTTTCATCAACAATACGGGCTATAGGCGCGAGGAAATTATCGGCCAAAAACCGAGCTTATTAAAATCAAACAAAACCCCCCAAGCAACTTATGATGAAATGTGGGCTGCCTTGCTAGCTGGTAAAACGTGGCAAGGTGAAGTTGTCAACGTTAACAAACAAGGTGAAGAATTTATCGAGCTGACCTGGATTTCGCCAATACGTCTGGACAATGGAATCATTAGTCATTACTTAGGCGTCAAAGAAAATATCACACCGCGTAAAACAACTGAAGCCTTACTGTTGGCGGCTAAAGAACGCGCTGAGAATTTATCGAAAACTAAATCGCAATTTTTAGCGAATATGTCCCATGAAATCCGTACACCTATGACGGCAATTATTGGTTTTTCTGATCTAGCCTTACTTGAAGCTATGCCCTCCACTACTTACAACTACCTACAAGACATTAGCACTGCCTCCAAGCACCTACTGACGATTCTTAATGACATTCTTGATTTATCTAAGTTAGAAGCGGGGCAGATGACACTTCATCTAGGAGACTTTAATTTGGCTGATTTACAGTCAACGCTGTACGGACTATTCATTAACACGGCACAAGCAAAAGGCTTGTCCTTCATCATAGAGATAGAAACTCAGGTGCCGAATGCGTTTATCGGTGATAGTCTGCGTTTACGACAAGTGTTGATTAATCTGTTGGGTAATGCCATTAAATTTACTCAACAGGGTTCGGTGACCCTCAAAATTAGCCTACAACAACTCAACGCTAGCGAAGCACAGATATTATTTGCGGTTACTGATACCGGTATGGGCATCAGTGCAGAGCAGCAAGATAAATTATTTCAACCCTTTAGCCAGGTGGACGATGGTTTTTCCAGAAACTTTAACGGTACAGGCTTAGGCTTAAGCATTAGTCAAGATTTGGTGCAACTGATGGGGAGCAGTATTAAGCTAGACAGCCATGTGGATTTAGGTAGCTGCTTTAGTTTTGAATTAGCACTACCCTTGGCTTTATCGGCTATTGAAGCGCAGGTCACGCCCATTTCCATTAGCGGCTTACAACCAGAACCGCTGAGCGGTATTCGGATTCTAGTGGCTGAAGATGACACCTTTAATCAGAAGATTATTCATCTCATGCTTAAAAAACTTGGAGCTAACGTGATGCTGGCCAATAATGGCCTAGAAGCCTTAGCCGCCTTAGAGCAAGACCGCTTTGCTGTCGTGCTCATGGATTTACATATGCCCAGTA
>CAIVYW010000213.1 GCA_903910205.1 uncultured Methylococcaceae bacterium
AAGCCATTTTTACGGGAGTAGTCCGTCCAAAATTTAGTCATTTAGCGGTAATTGCATAAAAAAAGGCAAGAATCATGAAATAAACCCGTAAAAAGGCATGAACAACCCATTTGCAGCATAGTTAATGTGTTATTTTTAAAGCAGACTCATCTGAAAATTTAAAATTTTCCAGATGACAGTAGAATTGCTTTTAGCTCTGACTTATTTTCGGACAGCCTCCTAGGTCTTCTAATGTCGTACCATCTTTGGGATGACCATTACAAAAACGACTGACTTTAAAGTCCTGTTTGTTGACCGGATAGCGATAATTATTTTGCCTAGCCAACAAGCCATCAAAGATAATATTGGACAGCTTATGGGTGAGTTCTGACGGCTCTACCTCGGTGTGTTGAATTTCATTTTCAATTTCCTTTTCTTCATTGGTTAAGAAAATGAACTCATCACCATTACGAGCAATTAAAAATTGTCGTTCCAGACGATTAAGACTGGCTTCGATATGACTACGTAGGCTGATTTTATCGGCATCGATTTGATCAATACTCAACGTAACCAAATTATCTAAAGTGCTTTTAAGAACATCAACATAACGAATCAAAAATAAAGTCTTGAGTATTTTGCTATCAAAGTCCGTTAAGGTACTGAGTTCGCAAGCTTGATCAATCGTGCGCTTAACCGCTGGCTCCAGAAAACTTTCAATGGGTGCATAAAAGCAGTAAAACGGAATCAGTACGCCAATGTCTTGATCTTTAACTTGCTTAGCGGCTGACTGAAAAGCATCCAGCAACGAGCGCTCACCCATCGCCAAATGTTTACCGGTGGCCCCTTTAGTCCGTATAGATTCAAAAACCTTTTGTACTAAAGGATAGTGATAAGGCACAAAGGGATAGTTGTCGATAAATGACGGTGCATCACTGTAGCCATTCAGTGAGGCCGTGGTGGTTTTATCAAAACTTAACTGATTCCTAAGGATGTCGCCTTTTTCAGAAAACACCGTCGCTAGCTGTAAAGCCGCCGTTTCAGTTTTTTCAAGTAAGCGCTTTTGTATGACTTCTGAGGTGTTAGAGCTAGATAATTGTAAGCGGGTATGAAAACGCCCCTGAATCTTGGAAAAATCTTCACCATCACGTTTATCAAATTGACCAATAGCAACATCAATATCAGATTGTGAGGTCACAATCACCCAAGCACGGCCACCACAAATGGTGCCTAAATCTTCAGTGATGGTTTGTAATTTCAACATCATCTGGGTATTTTTACCGATAAACTGTCCTACCTCATCAACCATAAACAGGATATTTCTATCACCTTTTTGATCTAAGTAGTCGTTGACCCATTTACAAAAATTGGCAATGTCCAAGGGTAAGTTGGTTTCTAGTTGTTCTACCCACTGTCGTGTTGAGGCGATAGATTGTTGAGTAGCAACAGACAAGCTTTCTGCTAGTTCATCCCGATAAAAGTCATAAGCATCTCGTTGCTCCAACCAATCAGAACCGGTCAGTTCAGCAAACTTATCTTTAAAGGCCTGATATTGGTTGCGCTTATCTAGCTCTCGTTCCAAATGGGCAATATGAGGAAAGTCAGCGCAGTAACCAACTCGCTCATTGAAGACCTTAAGAAAGACTTTAAGGATGGCGTTATCGCCATCATCGGCATTGGCTCTGGAATCAATGTTAAATAAAATAACATCGGCGGGTTTTGAAACGGCGCTGTTGATGTCGCCAAAGAGCATGGCGTCATTGACTTTGTCTTTAAAAAAATCGATGGCATAACGCGATTGACCATCATATTCTGCACTACGATTTTCTAATAAATAAGCGAGTATCTTAATAAAATGCGATTTACCTGAACCAAAAAACCCAGAAACCCATACGCCTATTTTATTAGCGACCGCAGGGTTACGATTTTTTACAGCGGGGATATAGGTTTCAAAAAAGCGACGAAAATGCCGATCTAACTCTTGGGTAATGACGTATTCATCCAGCTCTACATAAACACTGTCGTTATCAACCTGTTCGGCTTTAACAACACCATTAATGTCGCGCGTCAGTTGTTTGGAAAAAATATCTTCAATGATCATTGTGTATTAACTACCTTTGATTTTTTTGCCATCTTCAGGCACCAGCTTGAAGGCTCTGTAATAATTTTTGGAATCAATCATGCCAAAAGGATGAAGATCTCTACCGCTATATTCACCTGGATAAAATAGAACTAAGGGTGTTTTACCCATCACATCTTGCAAAGCGCTTAAGAGTTCATGGCCTCTGACTAAAGGCCATGCGTTACCGAGTCCAGTTAACAAAACAAAATCTAGCGATTCCGGTTTAATTTTATCGGCGATAAATTCAGCGATCTTTTTCTGGCTAAGCGGGCCTGATAAAGTCTTACGTACCGCCTCAACATTGGTTTGTTGCTCACGACTAAAGGTGCGCTCTAATAAACCTCGTGACGCCAGCATATCGATGATTATTTCGTAGATATTGACGGTGACGAAGTGGTGATCATGCTTATCTAATTTATCGGTGAGATGCGTCAAATAATCCCTAACAACCAGCTCATACTTGGCTGGATAATCAAAAATCCAAAAGCCAATTTCATTACCCAAGCCATCGTTATTCATGAAGCGCGGGTTTTCTATGCGTTCCAGTATCAAATCGAGTCTGGTTTGTAGCGCTTTCATAGTGTGCATTCCATAATGGCTTCAAGCTCGAGCCTGTTAAACTTTTTTAACCACACTAGCGTCTCCGGTAATACATAAACGGGCTGCAAACGACGAGTCTTATTGTTATCTAAGTAGTCCGCTTCGACTAAGGAACGGATGATATTACTGCCACTTTTATGCAAAGTGGACTCTGACAAATCATTAAGTCCTGGCAATATTCTCGAACGGTCGAGTAAAAAAGTGTCCCACGCATCGACGGCCAAATTAGGTTTATAAACGCGCTTGGTTTCTGCAACGGTGTAGTGCATGAAATCGGATAACGCTGGCGTGTGTATCATCAAAGACAGTATCAACAGTTGTTTGTAACCCGATTCCGAGGCATGAAGCACTGCTTTTATAAACTCAACGCCTAAAGGTTCTAGCCGTCTTTTAATAGTACGAGCATAACGGATAGCGGTATGAGGGGAATTCTTTTTAAGTATGTTTTCATCCGTGAACAAGTGATTCCAGTCTTTCTCTGGTAGGGCTTGTAAAAGTGTTTCGGCAACCAAGCGACTTTCTGCCAACAATAGACCGCCTCCCGTCAAATCACGGACATATTGTTTGGCTTTAGCGAGTTCTATCGCCTTATTCAAGGTCTGGATGCCCTTTAGGCGTCACTGAATAACCTGGCGCTAAACTTAGGTTGTCTACATCGGCTAAGGCTAAGCGATTTTGTAAGCCTAAATGATATTCAGCACCTACTAACGTATGGCTTTCTGAACAATCCACATTCCAGCGCCTTAATACATAAGCGGCCACGGCATTACGTTTTAATCCCCAACGCTGCAAGCAACGGATTTTACTGATGTAGGCAAAAAAATGGCTTTTCATTATGATTTCTCTTTGAGGTTAACGTGCTAATTAGACTCGTAGAATGGGTAGAACAACGCGAAAACCATCACAGCATCGCACAATGATGGGTTTCGCTGTTAGCTCTACCCATCCTACACACTTGAACTTAGGACTTAAAGAAAAAAACATTCTATCGCTTACAAATACACGATGTTCACTTTTTTGCCAAATACGGCTTGTACCGTTGGAATTAAATGATCATGATGGCTAAGAAAGATAACCTGTGTTTGTTCAGATAAGCTCTTAAGTGCTTCAAACCCCGCACTTGATCGAACATCATCGTAGTTAATAAATAGATCATCGGCAATAAAAGGTAAAGGCGTGGCTAGATCAAGATGCATTTCTAAGGCAGCTAGTCGCAGTGCCAAATAAAGTTGATCTCGTGTGCCATCGCTTAAACCAGAAATGCCGACAGAATTCCCATCTGGCCGTAAGCCTTCTAATGTCATCGGTTGCTTATCAAAATCAACATAAAGCTTACGAAAAGTCCCTGAGGTTAAGGTCGAAAAAATAGTACTGGCCCGATTTAACAGCGGCCCTTGTTTTTCTTCTCGGTAACGATCAATAGACCAGCGTAGTAAACGCTCGGCGGTGAATACTTTGATATAACGCTCGGCAACATCAGACATTTGCGCCAGTGCTTCTTGTCGTTGAGCTTCAGCTTTTGAGGCCACATCGGAGCCGCCGATTTCTTGCAAAGCTCGCATAGCGTCAGCATGATCCGCAGAGTAGCTATTTTGACGTAACACCACATCGGCGAGTTCATCATTGATTTTTGCAAGATCTGCGGGCAGTTGCTGCACATTGGCCGCATCTATTTCCGCTTCAATCTGAGCTCGGCTCAAGCCATCTCCGGCATTAAGAAGATTCGCTTGAGTGTGGCTGATGTCTACATTAAGTTGGCGTTGCCTATCAGAGCCCTTAATCGCATCGGCTAACAAAGCATGGCTACTGACCCCTGCCCTATCCATTAGCGGCTTTAAGAGTGCCGTTGCCGTCTGTATTGATTCTGTTGCCTCTAATACCTGCGTATTTGCGTCATGTAGCGCAGTTCTCAAGCGAGTTCGCTCCACAGCAGCCTCCTGAGCTAAGGCGAGTCGACTACTTAACTTTTGTGAGATTTGCTCAGCGCTATCGCTGCTAAGCTCTGGCGCGAGCGCTTGCCTTAAGCGCAACGCTTCAGCAGAAAACGCTGTTAGGTCGATAGTCATGGCATCGATACGCTCAAGCTGAATCTGCTTTATTTTTTTGAGTTTTTCTGCAATTTGACCAATAAACTCAAGCGCCCCTTCAACACTTGCCATATCACTATTAGCGGGTAAGCCAGCCTTTGCAAGCGCCTTTAACCAAGCTAGCGTCCAAGTATTTTCTGCTGTTTTTGCATCAGCCAACGCATACTCTAAGCGACTGACTAAGGCTTGTGCCGCAAGCCATTGAGCGTTTAAGGTTTCGTGACGCACCTTAGCGGTATCTAGCGCTTGAATAAAATCTTCCGCTTGCACACACAAGACCGCTAGAGGGTCATCGCTGTTTACGTTCAGTTTAGAGGCTTGCAAGGCCTTGGTAAGACTTAACCTAGACTCTGAAATTGACAGGCAAAGCGCATCAACACTATTTTGTGTGTCTTGATAAACCAAGGCCGCAGCCAGCGCTTTTTCGCGCTTACTCATCCAGCTACTAATATTTTCTAAAGGCATCTCTTGCAAATTCAGTGCCTCAGCCTCTTTGATCCATAACTCATCAAAGTGCTGGATGGCGGTATCCAAATTTGAACACTGCTCTTCAAGAGTTGTTAGCGTTAACTGCTCCTTCTCAAGTAGATGACGTAAGCTTTGTAACGTCGTCACCTCTTCTACATTATCAAGTAAGCTATCGGCTACTTTATCAGCATTAAGGATCGCCGCTTCAAAAACGGCGCCTTCTTGTTGCTGAGGCTTTTCACCCGTTTTAATAGCCAGCCAAGAGGCGTCTCGCTCCTGTCGTGCTTGCGTCACGTCCTCATGAGTGGTGGGATGGTGAAGTTCTTTAAACTGGGATAGTTTCAGCTCAAGCTGGGCTACGGTTGTTTTTTGGCTTTTCAGTTGCGCAGCTTCGGCTTTCTTGTCAGCAACCAGTGCTTGCCTATCTTGTAATAAACGCGAAATGGTTTCTTGGCTAGGTATTTTAAGATCTATTAACTCAGGCAAAGATTTTTGCCATTGCCCTAAATCTTGCAATAAAGCTTCCATCGTTATCTTGGCGCTACTGAGTGCCGTCTGCTTATTTTGCATAACGGCTAGACTGTCACCCAGCGATTTAGCCGTTGTTAACGCCGCACGAAGTTCGGGCTTTACCTCACCAGACTTTAATTCGGCCAGTTGCTGTGCCAAGACATCCATTTCAGATTGTTTGGTTCTACTGGCCTGTTCAGCGGCTCGCAACACTTCGATGATGCCGCCATGATCACGGATTAACTGTATCAGTTCGCGTTGAACAAGCTGTGACGGTAATTGTTCGGCAATAGCGGCTTCAGAGTCACAGCTCCAGCCTAATTGAGCACAAAAATGGCAGATATCTGCCCATAAAACCGCGATTTCTTTTTTTCGGTGTTCAATATCTTTGCAATAAGGGCTGTACTGAAGACGTAACTTATCAAGCGCTTGGATATCAACGGCCAAGCCTAGCAGCGCTTCGTCCACCTGAATAGTCGCCAAATTAGCCGTGGTTTTTTCGACATCGGCTTGTCGTAACAACAAACGTTGTTCGGCAACAGCCAGCTCTCGCTCAGCCGTTACCAACGTAGTACTAGCATCTGTAGCCAGTTCTATCACCTCACCGAGTTCGGAACGTTTAGTTTCGCTATCCCTAAGGTTGATAAGAAACGGTGCTAACCTACGTATGCGTTCAAGGCTGCTGCGCTGGGTTTGCAGTTGTTGTTGCAGGTCACGTTCAGTGCTCAGAGCGAGTTGTAAGGATTCAACCTTACTATCAGCATCCGCCCATATCTTAGTTCGTACCGTGGCCGCCTTTAAATCGGCTGTGGCTTTTTCGAGTTGATTGGCAGCAAGATAATAAGCCCTATCATTAGATCTTCGTGGCGCCCAAAGTTTATTGGCTTCAGCAACCAAGGCATCACGAATTTTACCCAGACTCGCTACGCCAGCCGCAGATTGAAACAGTATCTGGCCTACGTCATTTTCAGCATTCAGAATACTGTTACCCCCTGAAACCAAACGCGTATGATCAAGACCAAACATTTGATCAAAGAAATGTTTATCGACACCACCCAAAAATGGTGTTAGCGCCATATCGGGCAATACGACATCTAGTGGTGATCGCAGTGTTTGCTTTAACGCTTTGGCTCTATGAAACTCAAGCTCAGCCGAGGCATTGCTAATATGAGCGCCTAAACGCAACTCACTCAGTGGATGTAAAAAACTGAGCGGTGACCTTGTAGGTATACCAAACAGTAAATCTACAATAGCAGAGCGCAGCGTGGATTTGCCGGCTTCATTGGGCCCGACTATCAAATGAAAGTCTTGTTTTGCAGCAGGAAACTCAACAGTACGGTCAGAGAATTTGCCATATTTAATAAGATCTAAACGATGAAAGCGCATAGTCAGTTCACTCTATTTTTGCTAAATGAGAAACGAGTCCAGAACGAACCTCGCTAATTAATTCTACTAAGTCACCTGAGCGAATAGCACCAAAATAAGGCACAGCCGCTTGTAATTCTAAGGGCGCTCTATTAACTAGTCCCAATAGATCCGTTTGCAAGGCACTGAGAAAGGCCGAATCGCTTTCAGCAGCCACCAATAAATCTTGCAACTCTGACAACGCATCGGATCGTGCTTTTAGAGTTTCACCATCATCTGCCGCAGAAGTGCTTACCTTAACTTTTTCAATCCACAGCCGCTCATCGCCCATAGCAACCGCTAAGGCTAAGACTTCCGCTCGCAGTTGCGATTCCAAGCCAAAAAGATCACCGTGTACCGATGTTTTGCCGGTAACCGTCACCCGAACGGCGCTAGGGATAGTCGAAGGACTGTTTTCTACTATCACTTCGAGTGCTTTGCCTATGGCTGCCACAACTTCAGGTAATGAACAACACTCGGTTACATTAACCTCAAGATTGCTCCAGCGCAGCACATCAACAAACAATCGCTCGACGGCTTGAATGTTTGAGTCATCTGCCGTAACCAGCACAGCACCACGCGGCCCTGTTTCTCGTATGTGACGACCTTGAAGATTGCCAGGAAAAACGATGGTAGAAGCGCCTTGCCATAATTGGTAATCATGAACATGACCTAAAGCCCAATACTGATAGCCCTTGGCATGAAGTTCTTCGAGACTGCACGGCGCATAATTTGCATGCATAGAATTACCTTCAAGCGCCGTATGCAGCACACCAATATTGAACAGACCGGGCAGAGGATCTGGATAGCCCATGGCGATATTTTCTGTGGTTTCTTTTTCTTTAAAGCTGCGACCATGCAGGGCAACATTTAAGTGCTTTAGATAAAAAGTACTGGGTTTTTTAGCATCGAAGCTAAAGACATTATCAGGCAATTGTAATTTCTTAGTCATTTCACTCTCGGCATCATGGTTGCCGAACAGTAAGTAAACCGGAATAGCCACTTTTTTTAGACGGCCCATTTCTTTACAGAAATAAATGCCCGTATTATGGTCTTTCCAAGTGCCATCATATAAATCTCCGGCAATGACCATAAAATCAACCGCTAGATCAATGGCTTCAGTCACCAGATTGCTAAAAGCCTCGCGTGTCGCCGTGCGTAGCAACTCCACTGGGGCATCAGCATAAGCGCTTAAGCCCGTTAATGGACTATCTAAATGTATGTCCGCTGCATGGATAAATTTCACTGTTTTTCCTTATTGGGGGGCTGTTGGTGCTGGCTGGCATCAATTCAAAAAATTAATTCGACTGGGTTTTGCGTCTTTGTCGTCAAAAAACCTGCTTATTCTTGATTGCTATTTTCAAGCTCTACTTTCAATCGCTCTTTGTTAATTTCATTCGATTCTTTAATAGCATCAATCAGCTTTTCATTTTGGATGCGCTCTTGACTGTAATAACTGGGTTGTTTTAACACTTCTTGTAAAACGGCCGTGGGCAAACAACCTGTACCATAACAACCTTCAGTTGCTTTATAGCCCTGTAAATGACCATAGCCGTTAACACCAGCGGATCTATCCGCATAAGTAGCTATTGATAGTGTCAGCAATAGTATGGTTAAAATAGTTTTCATTACCTATTCCTGTTTGCCACTGAGGATGCTTTCATTCGCACATAATGTTTAGCATTTTTTCAATCCATCCGAGAGAATAAAACAAAAACGCTCGCATCATGACGCTTTACTTTTGTTCATATGATCACGTAATTGATCTATAAGTCCACCCGTGCGATCTATCTCATATTTTTCGGTAAGTAAATCAAACATGGCTTCATCTATAGTGTCACAGTACCACGGATTATCGTCTTCCATTCTTATTGCATTGTAAAATTCATTAGCGTCATTGGCTTCAATAGCCTCTTCGGTCTTTGGAACTTCAGACAATCCTAATCCCGGTGTGTAAAACAGGGTAAATGTCTGTACATAGTTTTCTAAAAAGGGATTGATGTCTGGATAGCCGTTGCCATCAATCTCCTTTAAAAGCTGGGCATCAGCCCAAAGAATTGCTTTTTTATGTATAATTTCTGACATTGTTTTACTTATTTTTGCCATAACGCGATACTTCAAATTATTCGCATAAAATTGTGCTTTATAGCCGCACAGCAATTGAAGTCTATATTCTAGCTTTTCAGCGTTATTCATTACATGTATACCTTTGTGATATTGTTTTATAAATTGACCATTGATGTAACATAAATAAAAACTGTAATCTTATTAAAGGGCCGACTCCTTATTACCAGTAACATACCATCTAATTAACTGATCCAATGCTGATAAATTATCTACAATAAAAGAACATTGGTTGCCGTTAAAAAGATTATTTTTATACCCTAGACTGGTATTTTGTTGATTTACTCTGGCTCCCTTATAAATATTAGGCTTATGAGTTACATCAGTAATAAGAGGCAAAACAGGTAATTTCTCCGTAATTATCCGAGTCTGGAGTGCGCCGTCACTTCCACCCAAAATTACTACAAATTGTTTACCCGATTCCCCAACTCCGAAACCATGAGCTTTTGATCTATGCATTTCATCAAGGGGAATGAGATTTAGCTCAGCTTTTAAATTGTTGTGAATAAATTTAAGCGCTTCTTTTGCCGCAAGTTTGTTTTTTATACTAGCCATTAATTACTCACTAAGTTGGTTGTTGAATTACGTATCATGCTAACTTGCATAACTTGAAGTATTAACCCACTGTTCACCAGAATTTACATGTCTGATTCTCATCATCTGCGATGACGTTAAATGAAATTAAATTTCAGCGTAATTGCGATTATTTTAATTATTCATCTCCTTTTTGAAAAAGGAGGCTGACGGGGATTTATCTTATGAAATATCCCTAACTACTCTTTGTAAAAGGGGAATTAGGGATAATTGCCGGTTATTTTATTTATATATTCAGTAGGTGTTTAATATTTAGTTAGTTATATTTAAGGCATGCTCAACACTAAATTTCGCCATATCTCCAAATCGACTTCGCTCATCCTTTATTTCGCCTAGCCATTTTGGAATAAGAGCACCCTGGGAAGCAAAATGCTCTACCCGGCATTCCGCACCCCCTCAAGATAGAAAATGATTTAAACTATAC
>CAIVYW010000214.1 GCA_903910205.1 uncultured Methylococcaceae bacterium
ATAAAGAAATACTGACACTAGATAATCCGCAACAAATTAACCTCAGCCAACCCTTACCTTTTTTAAAAGGTAAAAAAGTTGAAATACTCATTATTGTTGAAAATGTGTTATTTACGCATGTATCGCTAGATTAGGTAGGTAACATGACTTATTATGGTTTCAATCAAAAATGGCAGCCCACGCAACAAGGTGTGGCTACTTTTTAATGACAAAATTATGTCAAATGAGTTGGCGTTTTTGTTCGACGTACAATTATTCGCTTAAATTTTTATAAATAGGCTACTTGATGCGTTTAACAGATTTTCAAAGACAAAGCATTTGCGAAAGTGCCAAAAATCATTTTGGTGCAAATACGAAAGTCTGGCTTTTTGGCTCAAGAGTTGATGACCACGCTAAGGGCGGAGACATTGATCTGTATATTGAACCGCAAACTCAAAAACCTGCTGATTTAATCACTGCCAAGTTGCTATTTCTCAGAGATTTGCATAAAAAAATAGGCGAGCAAAAAATTGATGTCGTTTTGCATAGAGCGGATAGTACCGTTGACCTGCCTATTTACCATATCGCCAGACAAACAGGGGTGTTGCTGCAATGAAAGAAACCATCGATGAAATTATTAAAATCTGTGACCGCCATGCCGACCGTTTGAATTGGGCAATGACCCAACTGCAAAAACATACTCCCTTTACAGGACAAACTTTAAAGCAAATAAACGACGTCGAGCTTGCCATACTGGATCAATTCTCCACACGCTTTGGTAAGTTACAGGACTTAATGGGGGCAAAACTGTTCCCGGCCGTATTGGAAATAACCAAAGAGCCCGGTGAACTGAAAGCATTTATTGACAAACTTTATCGGCTCGAAAAGATAGGTGCCATTGCTTCAGCAGATGATTGGTTGTTAATGCGTGAAGCGCGTAATACCTTTTCGCATGATTATCCTGATGATCAAGAATTACAAGCGGCTATGTTGAATAAGTTGTATGAGCTGGCAACACAACTATTAGCGGTATTGTCAGGCATTAAAATATTTATAACGCCTTATTTTAAATAAGAATAGCTATACACTCCACGATTGTGTCGGGTTATGCTGTCGCTAACCCGACCACCTAAATATGGGTGCTGACTAAGTCTTAAGTTAAGTAATCTGTGTGGAGTAAAACATCTTTAGCTGTTTTAAAAGGCAATAGCTGAAGCTATTGCACTCCAAGCTTTTACTATTTTTTCTTAACTTTTATCGTTTCTACGCGTTTCGTCACTGCTATTAAAGCGCGTGTATGACACATTTACACAATCCTTTTAAAAATCCCGCCACCCGACATTTTTCAAAGGGGGGAGCTCGATGTTACTTGACTACATTATTTCGTGTTCATTCTTAAGTTAAGTAATCTGTGCTTGGAGTAAAACAGCTTTAGCTGTTTTAAAAGGCAATAGCTGAAGCTATTGCACTCCAAGTTTTTACTATTTTGTAAAATTGTGGGAGTGGCTTTAGCCATGACTATCGTGGCTTTAGCCACTCCCACAGCATACCGAATTCTACTAACTTAATGACATTGCCCCCACCTCCCATTTTTCAAAGGGGCGGGGAGCTCGATATGACTGGGCTATCGTTACTTTAAAATTTATATTTTCTAACCTTAGGCACTTGCTTGCCACTTTCTGTCATTACCAAATCAATATATTCACCTTTTTGTTCAGGCCCATAACTTACATGTATGGGTCTGTCTTCGCCATAAAAATACAGTCGATCAAACGGCGTGTTTTCTGCTATCCAATCTGCGACTTCTCGCATGTTTTCATCTTCCACTATAAAATCAATGGCCGCACCTAAGCGTGGACAGATTAAATTCTGTTTACTGTTGGTTTCGTGGGCGGCATGTTGATCTAGTTTGGGTGCAACTCGGCCTTTAATGTGCTTGCCTAAGTCATGAGAGCAAAAACCATAAGTCAGTTTAATCATGCCAAAGTAATCAATAACAGGATCTAAAACATGGCAGGCTAATTCATATAAGGCGGTATAGCTATCGGCTTGTTTGGGGCTGTTTGATAATCCCGTTTTAGCTTGTGTTTCACCACATTCAAGCAGTTGTCTGTAACTTAAATGCTGTCCACAGCGGCTATCAAGATCGGGAGCTGTTTGGCTGCGGCTTAAGGTAAAGCCGTTTATTTCCCAACGCGCCTTAGTTAGCACATCTCTAAATTGCTGAGGCTTAGGGCCGTGGTTTTTAAAGTCGAATAAGTTAAGGGCGCTGAGTTGTTCATCAAAATTTAATTGCTCGGCGTAGCGGGGGTCATCCTCATTAATATAACGTGATTTTAAATATAAATAAGTGGGCTCATAGTCGTCACCGTATTGATACAGGTCGAATAATTGATCCCTCAGGTTAATTTTTATCCGCTCTATTAATAGTGGTAAAGGCTTGTTATTAAAATCATCATAGCGCATCAAGCTAAGTTTGCCTGATTGACTGTGTATTTTGATTAAATCAGTTTGGTCAATATCACCGTATAAGATCGTAGAACAGCCGATATAAATACGCAGTATGGCGGGGAGTTGTTCTACTAGAGAACTGTGTAATAGTAGAGCGCCTTCTGCATCTAAATAACCTAAGCCGTTTTCGGTGGCTTTTAAACAGGCGGCACTGATTAATTGGGTATTGCTTATTTGATATAACAACGTGATGGCCGAGTCTAGGGCATTTTTATAGTCACCAAAGAAGGCTTTGATATCTCTTTGTAGGCTCGCTTCTAGGTGTTTGTGGGCTTTGCATTTAGAAAAGGTTTGTAAGGCAAAGTAAATATGTAAGTCGTCAAGGTGATTTTGTCGGGCTTGTTTTAACAGGCTTTCATCAAATTGGCTCAACATAAATTCCAAGGCTTTATTGAGGGTGGTAAAGCTTTGGATTATGCCTATTAAGTTTTCTATTTCAGATTTTTCTGGCAAGCGCCCTAGTTCTAGTGTTTGTTGCCAGAGCGGTTCAATTAAGTGTTGGTAGGCAAGGTATTTCTTTTCATTTCTGGATAACTTAGGTTGTTTGGGGTTGGCAGAGCGATACGTTAAGCGTAAGACATTGCCTTGGCTACGTTGTCTTTTAAGTAAAAAGCGTTGTTCGGCATCGCTATCTTTAAAGAGATAAAAGATACCTGGGGCAACAGGAATGGCATCTGTTTCTAGGCTATCGCTTAAAAATTCTTTGAGTTCTGTTTGGCTAAAATATTTTTGAAAGGTATTGCGTTGGGTAATAACGCCATCATTAAATGATTGGCCTTTAAAGGTATTTTGATTAATTAACATGGCGGAGACCACTAAGACTTGGCGACTTAAGGCGTAAGCGCCTAATAGCGCTGCGAGTCGTTCTTGATAATTTTCTATGACATTAATCACAAAACCGAGGTTGACAATATCGGCTTCAAGTTTTGCTTGATCGGGTGCGTAATGAGGATCCCAACCGGATACCGTGATGTCATTAGCGCTTAAGTTTCTGATATCATCGCCTTTGCCACAACCATAATCAAAAACAGTCAGGCTACCATCTAAATAACCATGTCTAGCCAGACATTGCATGGGCGCAGATAGATTGCTACGTGAGAGTGCCGTTAAGTGTCTGGAAATTTGGTTACTGTTTAGCTTAGCTTCGTTTTGTTCTAATAGGGCTTCGTCATTGCCAAGAGGGACAAATTGATGATCTATCAGTTGAAAGCCTTTTTCAGCGATCAGGTTTTTCCACGCTTGTTTAAAACCGATATGAAGGGTGTTTTCAAATAAACCTAGTTGTTCGGCGGTTGCGGTTAATTCTTTAAAGGGCTCACTACGGGGATCATCTGCGCGAATAAATAATTCTTTACGGTGCAAAATAGGGGGGTTAATTGACGCTTGATAACTGCGTTTTTCAACGCGCTCAGCATCTATATCAATTCGATAACTGGTTTCTAAAGCCGGAAATGGATCGGTAAAAAAGTCGGGATACCATAGCAGTGAAAGCATTTGACTATTAAGGTCATATTTTACGATGTTGTAATCAACACCGGCTTTTAATTGACTCAATGTTTGTGCTTTTGCTATGCGAGCTTGATATTCTTCTGGCTGTGCAGCACTTAAGTCTGTGTGCCAGTAGAGGTTGTTGAGGACTTTTTTACCGAGCATTGTTTAAAGTTCCAAGGCGAGTTGACGTAAGCGCAGCACTTCGTTATAGAGGCATTGTCCTGCGTGCTGTATATCTTTTTCTGTGCTGTAGCGACCAAAGCTGATGCGAACTGCGCCATAGAGTCTATCACCTTCTATGCCCATGGCCCTAAGTACATAAGAGGCTTCAATAGTACCGGTATTGCAAGCGGAACCATTAGCAATGGCGAGTTGATCTTTTAAATTGATCATCAGTGAATCAGAACCGACGTCATCAAAGCTGACATTAATAATGGAGGCTAATTTTTGCTGTTGATCACCATTAAAATGCACGCCATCAAGTTGTTTAAGTTGGGTGCTTATTAGTTGGGCAAGGTGTTGTGTGTGTTGATTATCTTTATCTAATGAATGGGCAGCTAATTTAAAGGCCGTGGCCATACCGACTATTTGATGTGTGGGTAAAGTGCCGGGGCGTAGTCCGTATTCTTGGCCTCCACCTTGCATTAAGGGCATTAAACGTTGTTGTTTTCTGTTGCGTATATAAAGACAACCAATACCTTTGGGCCCATAAAATTTATGCCCAGAAATTGAGAGTAAATCAATGGGGATTTGGCTTAAGTCTATATTGAGTTTTCCTGCGCTTTGAGCAGCATCAACATGAAAGAGTAGTTCTTTATCTTGAAGTGCTAGGGCAATGCCTGCAATGTCTTGAATAATCCCTGTTTCATTGTTAACGTGCATTAAAGAAACCAGGAAGGTTTCTGTGGTGATGGCTGCTAAGAGCTTATCTAGGTTAATGAGGCCATTATGCTCTGGTTTTAAATAGCTGACCTTAAAGCCTACGCTTTCTAAATACTTGCAGGTGTCTATAACTGCTTTGTGTTCTGTGGCGCTAGTAATGATATGTTTTCGTTTGTTTTGCGCACTAAGTGCCAGTCCTTTTATCGCTAAGTTATTGGCTTCTGTCGCACCTGAGGTAAAAACGAGATCGTTGGCTTTGCACTTTAAAATGTGAGCGATATCTATACGCGCAGTTTCGACTAAGTTGTAAGCGCGTTCACCAAAGCTATGTTGTAACGAAGCGGGGTTTGCAAAGTCACCTTCTAGGGTTAAACACTCGGTCATTGCTAAAGCCACTTCAGGCGCCATAGGTGTGGTGGCTGCGTAATCAAGATAGATGGGATTATTCATAATAGTTAATCAGGGCTTAAGTCTCTAACGAGATTGTTAGCTATGCAAGGGCGCTTTGTCACAAGCTAAGGAACGAGTATGACACACTTGAGCACAATAATTTTAACCCCCTCCTTTTTTTTCAAAGGTATAGGTATTTACACAAGTAAAAGTAGCGAAATTTCGACAGGAAGAGGGTAGGAGTGAGGTTATATTTTATTGATCCCACACAGTTTTTGTAGGGTGGATAAGCGCCAGCGCATCCATCGATGTATGATCGAGATCGTTTAGTCTACAAACTCGATGAGTGTCGTACACGATGCTATGTCTTGGTGGATGCGCTGGCGCTTATCTACCCTACAGAGCTATTTTTTAGTATTTAGTTGTGTATATACCTATGTTTCAACTCGATTACGCTTTGCTGCATTGAGGCTGCTTGCGACATGAGCTACTTTGAAAAATGTGCGATAGGGCAATAGTCCGACCTTAAGCTGATGATCGGCCACTTAGCCTCATTGGCATAGGCTGCGAGTTTTTCATCAGGATCTACGGCGACGGGATGATCAACCAACTTTAGCAAAGGTAAATCATTATGTGAATCGCTATAAAACCAACTATCTTCTAGTGTTTCTGGTCGGGTTTTTAACCAAGCCTCTAATAACTGTACTTTACCGGCTTGAAAACAGGGGATGTCGGTGTACTGTCCGGTATAACGGCCATCTATCATTTCTGGTGTCGTGGCCAATAAATGCTCTATACCATAAAGGGCGACGATGGGGGCGGTGACGAAACGGTTAGTGGCGGTAATGACCATGAGCGTATCGCCACGCTCACGGTGTTTGGCGATCAATTGTTGCGCAGGTTTTAATAAAATTGGGGTAATAATGTCTAGTATAAATTGTTCACGCCATTGATACAGTTGTTCAGGTTCATGCTGTGACAAGGGCTGTAGGGAAAAGCGCAAAAACTCAACAATATCTAAGTGGCCCTGTTTATACTCGTCATAAAATTTGGCGTTGGCGCGCTCGTAACGATCTTTATCAACGATGCCTTGGTCGACCAGAAACTGTCCCCACAAGTAATCACTATCATCCGCTATTAGGGTATTATCTAAATCAAAAATCGCTAAACTCACATTAAACCTGTTTGTGCTGGTTAAAAGGAAGATACACACTGGTATCTAATTGTTATTTATGGAACAATGGCGTCATTATAAACAACCTGACCTAGTCTTGTAATTTTATCGGAATGTTAAAGTTACGCACTAGGCGGAAAAAGATACAGGTTTTAACATGATAGACTCTAAAGGATACCGACCCAATGTCGGAATCATCCTTTGCAATGATGAGGGTCGCGTGTTTTGGGCAAAACGGAT
>CAIVYW010000215.1 GCA_903910205.1 uncultured Methylococcaceae bacterium
CTTTTGTGATCTTTCAAAATTAATTGCAATATCAATCGTTTGAGACGGGGTTATAAGCTCCGTCTCGCGAGGATATTTATCCCTTCGGCCACGATGACATTGCAAAATTAGAAGCAGGGCTTTTAGTCGGATTGCCTTGTGATGATGAGCTGCCTATCCATATTCATTTAGCCGTTTTAGAAATCGAGGCGTGGTTTTTAGAAGAAGTGCAGCACTTTGCACGCATTGATAAAAATATATCAATGGCTGATGTGATCGCTGGTGGTTTTGATCACACTCAGATACGCGCTTCTGAGTTATCGCATCCAGCTGAAACACTTAGCAAAATCTATCAAAGTGTGGGTAAAGGTTACAGCAAAAATAAACGGCAAGTTCAGCGAACTATTGAGGCTCTTGATTATGAAGAGCTGTATGTAAATACTTGCCAAAAGGCAGCTTCGCTAAAGAATTTTATAAGCAGTTTAGAAGCTGGACTTTTTTAATAAAATCACCGGCATTTACAGCTCTTTGAAAAAAAGAGCTAAGCAACCCTCGCTCATCCTCGATTTTAATTAGTCGTCAGATTCAGTTAACAGAATCTTTTGCCACTCAAACGAGGGCCCGGGATCTGTTTTGCGTCCTGGAGCAATGTCACTATGTCCGGTTATGCGTTGTCTTGATAGCTTAGGGTAGGTGGCTAATAAGCTATCAATAATGGTCGTCAGTCTTGAATATTGCGCGCTAGTATAAGCGCAAGTTTCAGTGCCTTCCAGCTCTATGCCGATAGAAAAATCGTTGCAGCGTTCTCGACTGTTATAGCTAGATTGTCCTGCATGCCAAGCTCGTTTGTTAAACGCTACATATTGTACGCAGACACCGTCACGTTTAATTAATAAATGCGCAGAGACTTTGAGCTGATGTATTTCCTTAAAATACGGATGATCATCAGGATTAAGGGTATTGCAAAATAACTGATCTATGTAAGGCGTATCAAACTCACCGGGTGGCAGACTAATACAATGTATGACCACTAATGAAATGTCGCTAGCATCTAAGCGCTCATCATAGTTAGGTGAGGGTATTTTGATGGCATCAGTTAGCCAATGTTCAAGGATAGACATAAATTTTAATCACCGAAAAAACGCAAATGAACTCATATTGCGATAAAATACAACTTTTATTAGTAGGCTCTTAATAAAAGCCAGTTATTTTGTTGTTTTATCAAGAGCAATCATGAGGCTTTATTTGAAAGCACCGACCAAGAGTATAGCAATATGAGTAGTTTAGTAGTTAAGCGCTTTGTTAAGACCGTTATTATAATAATGCTGGCTGGGTGTGCTAGTCGTCCAGAGAAAATGGTGGTTGAGTCGGCGTTAAATAGTCTTCCTCAAGTGCCAACGCCAGCAGTAGCTAGCAACAACGCTCAGAATACTCAAACATCTCCTAATGCGGCTAAAGTACAAGATTTGCATCATTATGCAGCAAAACAATTAACCGGTACTTATGCTAATTCTATCGCCTTGCAAAATTTTATTTCGCGTATGGTGCATCAACAAGGCTTTTCATTAAGTTATTTAAATGGTTTATTTTCGCAAGCTAATCGACTCGATTTTGTGATGCGTTTGGAAAATCCTGAGCCTCCAACGTCTGGGCCTACCAAACCTAGTTTGGGTAGTTGGACACGTTACAGGGATAAATTTTTAACTGAAGCGCATATCAATAATGGTGTAGAGTTCTGGCGTAATAATGCTGAGACTATTCAGAAAGCCAGTACGACTTATGGGGTTGATCCAGAATATATTGTCGGTATTATTGGTGTTGAAACCTATTTTGGTAAGAATTTTGGTAAAACGAATATTTTGGATGCCTTAACAACGTTATCGTTTGATACAGTTAGGCGATCTAATTATTTTATGTCTGAGCTGGAGAGTTTTTTACTGATGGCGCGTGATGAAGGCTTTGATCCTAGACAGCCCCAAGGTTCTTGGGCAGGCGCAATGGGTTATGGTCAATTTATGCCTAGTAATTTTCGTAGCTTAGCGGTTGATTTTAATAATGATGGACGTCGTGACTTATGGCATGCAAAAGATGCAGTAGGGAGTGTCGCTAATTATTTTGCACATAGCGGTTGGCAACTACATAACCCCGTGACTAAACGTGCAAATCTAGAAACTGATTCTGGCGCTATTGAGTTAAGCACTTATCAAGGGAGTGAGTTTTGGCATACCTATCCCAATTTTAGTGTGATCAAAAAATATAATAATAGTAATAAATACGCCATGGCTGTGCATCAATTAGCTCAGGGTATTAAACAGCGTTATCTACAAGTTAATGCGCTGAAAAATAATTAAATTGAACGTATAAAAAGACATTGGCAAAAAGTAATCATTAATTTAGTGATGTAGGCTTTATAAATCAGCGCTATTAGAAGCACAATCTCTATGTGATAATAAAGCCATTCGTTAGGTATTTAATATATTTTGACTCAACGGGGCAATAATAATGGATGAGAACAAAAAGAAAGCATTAGGTGCAGCGCTGATGCAGATTGAGAAGCAATTTGGTAAAGGCTCAGTCATGCGCATGGGTGATGTGACGACTTCTCGTGATATTGATGTCGTATCTACCGGTTCTTTAGGGTTAGATATTGCTCTGGGCTGTGGTGGTTTGCCTCGTGGTCGGGTTATTGAAATTTATGGACCCGAATCATCAGGCAAAACGACTTTAACCTTACAAGTGATTGCTGAAATGCAAAAACTAGGCGGTACAGCGGCTTTTGTCGATGCAGAACATGCTTTGGATCCAAGTTATGCTGAGAAAATTGGTGTTAATGTCGATGAGTTGCTGGTTTCACAACCCGATACTGGCGAACAAGCCTTAGAAATAACGGATATGTTGGTACGGTCAGGTGCCGTTGATGTGGTCGTTATTGATTCGGTCGCGGCCTTAACGCCTAAAGCTGAAATTGAAGGCGATATGGGCGATTCTCATATGGGTTTACAAGCGCGTTTGATGTCACAGGCGTTAAGAAAATTAACCGGTAATATTAAACGCTCTAATACCCTCGTTATTTTTATTAACCAAATCCGCATGAAAATTGGCGTGATGTTCGGTAGTCCTGAAACCACTACCGGCGGTAATGCCCTTAAGTTTTATGCCTCGGTGCGCTTGGATATTCGCCGGATTGGTGCCGTCAAAAAAGGTGATGAAATTATCGGCAATGAAACCCGGGTAAAAGTAGTCAAAAACAAAGTCGCACCACCTTTTAGACAGGCTGAGTTTGAGATTTTATACGGTGAAGGCATTTCCTTTTTAGGCGAGGTCGTTGATCTGGGTGTGACTTATGGTTTTATTCAAAAAGCCGGTTCTTGGTATAGTTACGGGGATGAAAAAATTGGCCAAGGTAAAGAAAATGTAAAGCTGTTCTTAAAAGAACATCCTGAAAAAGCTAAAGAAATTGAGGCTAAAATAAGGGCTGAAGCGTTTAAGAAAGCAGCACCTATCACCGAAGTTCCTGAGGATGATATTTAAGCACAGGGGCTTTGCTGGTATTTTTCTCTAATGAATGAACATCAAACGTTACAAAGTAGTGAGCTAAAGTCTATCAAAGACTATTGTTTGGGTTTGTTGGTGCGTAGAGACCATAGCCAAAAAGAGTTGCTGAATAAATCATTGCTAAAGGGTTGGCGCACTGACGACATCATCGCTGTTATTGATGAGTTGGCAGTGCAAGGTTGGCAAAGTGATACACGTTATGCGGAAAGTTATACCAGACACCGTATTAATAAAGGCTATGGTCCTGTTTGGATTAGTTATGAGCTGCATAAAAATGGCATCGATAACTTTAATGTTGATGACATAGTGTGGCAAATAGCAGGTAGTTGGATAGATCTTCTGGAGCAGGTTTATAGTAAAAAATATAAACAAGCATCAGTATTAGATCGAAATGAATGGGCAAAACGCAGTCGGTTTTTAATGCAACGCGGCTTTCCCTGCACGATGATAAGTACTTTATTTGATCATTTAAATATTAAATTCTAGGGTGCGCTTAAAGCATCTTTTTAAAATCACAGAGACCATGAAAAAAATGACTAGCGCCCAGTTGCGCACCGCCTTTTTGGAGTTCTTTCATCAACGCGGACATTCAATTGAGCCTTCAAGCTCATTGGTTCCGGGAAATGACCCAACTTTATTATTTACTAATGCTGGCATGGTGCAGTTCAAGGACGTATTTTTAGGCCGAGAACAGCGCAATTTCAATAAAGCGGTGACTTCCCAGCGTTGTGTTAGAGCGGGTGGTAAGCATAATGATTTAGAAAATGTGGGTTATACCGCAAGACATCATACCTTTTTTGAAATGCTGGGTAATTTCAGCTTTGGCGATTACTTTAAAAAAGACGCCATTCATTATGCGTGGGATTTTTTAACGAAAGAACTCGGCATACCCGCTGAAAAATTATGGGTCACGGTTTTTGATGAAGATCCTGAAGCGGAAGCGATCTGGATTAATGAAGTCGGCGTATCGCCCGATAGGTTATCAAGAATAGGCGCAAAGGATAATTTTTGGTCTATGGGTGATGTAGGGCCTTGTGGTCCTTGTACGGAAATATTCTATGATCATGGTGAGGATATACCGGGTGGCCCTCCGGGTACACCAGAAGAAGACGGTGATAGATATATCGAAGTCTGGAACTTGGTGTTTATGCAGTATGATCGTGCCGCAGATGGTACGTTAACGCCACTACCCAAACCCTCTGTTGATACCGGCATGGGTTTAGAAAGAATTTCTGCGGTATTGCAAGATGTGCATAACAATTATGAGATTGATTTATTTCAACCCGTATTAAAAGCTGCTGCACAACTGGTGGGTACGACGGATTTAACCCTGAGTTCCTTACGGGTCATTGCTGATCATATTCGTTCTTGCTCCTTTTTAATTGCAGATGGCGTGATGCCTTCTAATGAAGGTAGAGGTTATGTGTTGCGAAGAATTATTCGCCGCGCTATTCGACACGGTTATCGTCTTGGTATCCACGAGGTTTTCTTTTATAAACTGGTAGCGCCTTTAGCCTTGGAAATGGGCGAGGCTTTTCCTGAACTTAAAGCTGCACAAGCAAACGTTGAACGCATCTTAAAGAAAGAAGAAGAACGTTTTGCAGAAACACTAGGGCAAGGTATGAAAATACTGGAAACCTGTGTCGCTAAAATGCAAGGCTCAGTGATTCCTGGTGAAACAGTCTTCCAGCTTTATGATACCTATGGTTTTCCCGTTGATTTAACTGCTGATTTTGCCCGTGAAAATCAATTGACTGTAGATCATGACGGTTTTGAAACTGCAATGAATGCACAGCGTGAAAGAGCGCGTTCTGCTAGCAGTTTTGGTGCAGATTATGATCAAGACATCAAGCTAGATAGTCAGACTGAATTTACCGGCTACGAGCATTTAGATGATCAAGTGCATATTGTTGCTCTGTATAAACAAGGGCAACTTGTCGATAATTTGCAAACGGGCGATGAAGGCTTGGTCGTCTTGGATAAAACACCTTTTTATGCCGAGTCCGGTGGTCAGATTGGCGATTGCGGACAAATTACAGCCGCAGATGCTGTGTTTGATGTCAAGGATACCCAAAAACAAGCAGGTACTTTGTTTTTACATAAAGGTAAGCTGCTATCAGGCTCCTTGAGTACAGGTCAAGCCTGCACTGCCAGCGTTAACAAGGTTGATAGAGTCGCTACCGAACTCAATCATTCAGCTACGCATTTATTACATGCTGCTTTAAGACAGACCTTAGGTGAGCATGTCAGTCAAAAAGGTTCCTTGGTTAATACCGAGCGTTTACGTTTTGACTTTGCTCATTTTGAGCCAGTGACTGCTGAAGAAATCGAGATATTAGAACGCTTAGTTAATGAACAAATCCGGATTAATAATTCGGTAAACTCAGAAATCATGGCCAAAGAGGATGCCGTACAAGCCGGTGCGCTGGCTTTGTTTGGTGAAAAATATGGGGCCGAAGTTCGGGTGTTAAAAATAGGTGAGTTTTCAACTGAGCTTTGCGGTGGTACTCATGTTGAAAGGGCAGGTGACATCGGTTGCTTTAAAATCATCAGTGAAACAGGTGTTGCCGCAGGTGTTAGGCGCATAGAGGCCGTAACTGGAGCAGGCTGTATTAATTGGATAGCAAATCGTGATAAAGCCTTGAATAAAATTGCGGGCTTATTAAAAAGCGCGCCCGAAAAAACCGCTGAAAAAGTCGAACAACTATTAGAAAAAACCCGGGCACTAGAAAAACAATTGGAACGCTTAAACTCAAAATTAGCCAGTTCCGCAGGTGATGAATTGAGTGCTCAGGCGGTCGATGTGGCCGGTATAAAAGTATTGGCTGTTAAGCTTGACGTAGATGCTAAATCTCTGCGTGAAATGGCGGAGCAATTAAAAAACAAACTAGGCAGTTGCGCCATTGTTCTGGCTGTTGTTGAGGGTGATAAGGTCAATTTAGTGGCAGGTGTCTCTAAAGATAAAATGGGGCAGATAAAAGCCGGTGAATTAGTTAACTTTGTCGCCACACAAGTGGGCGGTAAAGGCGGTGGTAAACCGGATTTGGCTATGGCAGGAGGCAACGAGCCCAATAACTTGCAGGCCGCCTTAGCAGGCGTTACAGCTTGGGTGCAAGCGCAGTTGGCATAGACGCGATAATCGGTGTTCAATAGTCCTCATTACCGGGCACGAAAAGCACCAATAGTAGGATGGGCAAAGCGTAGCGTGCCCATCAACACAACATAAAATACGATGGGCACGGCGCTGCCTTTGCCCATCCTACATGCTACAGGGACGTATGAAGATAACCATCTATGGCACTGGTTACCGGTTTCCCTGTCGCCCCTTAAGTTGCTAACCTGCTTTAACAGCGAAGAACTACGAAATTAAGCCGCCCAGCTGAACACAATATTATCAATCACTGTCTGACTCATAATTGAGAAAATACCGCCTTGATCTTTGTAAATAGGGTCATCTAATTGCCCCCATAATTCCCGCTCAATATAACTATCCGTTACTTTATTACCCTGCACTGTTGGCCCATAGCTTTGTAAGAACAGGATATTTTCTTTGTTAGCGGTTACTTTTTGCTTGATTTCTGCTATTTTCGAAACCTCTTCACAAACTTCTCTTATAAAAATAGCTTCTTCGTTACTAATTTGGTATTTCTGCACAATGGCTTCTAAGGCTTTTTCAATAGTAGTTGTAGGTATGCCATTACCACCGGCGCCACCGCCACTGGGCTTTTTAGGTGTTTTATTATCATTCTCTGATTTACCACTATAAGTAACCGCGCCTTTACTCACTTCAATATGCTTAAGCAGTAATTTTAGTTCGGAGGTTTTACCTTTTTTAACAAGAGCACACGCCATGACTTCTGCAAAAACAATAAATTCATGTAAATGCGCTTCAAGTTCAAAGAATTTGGCGATAAAGTAATAGAGTTTGATATAACGATTCAACAAAGCAATGTAAACCTTACGGTCATCTGCTTCACTATAAAAGCACGAAAACTGCACTTTATAATCCTGATTAATATTACTCAGCAAGGCATCAGGTTCTGATACTCTGTTTTTTGCAGCTTTTTCTGTTTCAGCATAGCTCGTTACATAACGGCTAATTTCTTCAGGACTAAATACTTCCGCAGCGATGGCTGATTGATAGACTTCATCCAGTGCCGTTTTATCGGGTTCTTTTTCGGTATAAGGCGAGCCTTTACGGTGCTGATTAAAGGCTTTAAAAATATTTTTAGTGCTGTTGGTAAAGTCCACCACCAAAATATCCTCTTGTTCTTTATCAACATGCTTTCTATTTAAGCGCGATACCGTTTGTACGGCATTCACGCCTTTAATTGCCTTATCTAAAAACATCGCCGTTAATAACGGCTGATCAAAGCCTGTTTGAAACTTATTGGCTACCACTAATAGGCGATACTCATCGGTATCAAATAAATCCTCAATAAGCGTCTTGCCTAATTGATTAACTTTGATCTCTTCAATAGCTTCATTCGTATTAGGGTCGTTATAATCGCTAAAAGCAAAGAGCACTTTATAAGGCAAGTTCTTTTTTTCTAAGATAAATTTAAGGGTGTTATAAAACTTAAGTCCAGCAGGGCGTGAGGAAGCCACCACCATCGCTTTACCCTTGCCGTTTATGGTATCGGCGACTTGCTCTATGAACAGCTTAACAATCACTTCTGATTTATACTGAATTAACGCATCGTCATTAAAAGCCAATACTTTAAGAGCTTGTGCCACGACTCCCGCCGAAAACTCTTTATCCGCTATCGCTTGAGTCAGCCTTAAATGATAAAGCGTGTTATAAGAAATAATATGTTGTGCGACATCTAAAATATAACCTTCTGCAATTGCTTCTTCTTCACAGTAAATATCAAAGGGCTTACCAAAGTAAGCGACTGTTTTAGGTGTGGTCGTTGCAGTAAAAGCCACTAAGACTTGATTGCTAATATCTAAATTTTTGAGCTTATCTGCTATATCTTCATCATTACTGGGTTCATCGTCTTCTTGCTCATATTCCCCACCTTCCTCAGTAAAAAAGGTGTGCATTTTGAGTGCCATTTTGCCTTCTTGGGAACGATGTGCCTCATCAATTAAAAAAGCAATCTTTCGGCTTTTAAGGCTCTCATCTGAACTGAGCTTATCTTGGATATAGCCAAATTTTTGAATCGTCGAAACAATAATATCGCGGTTGTTTGTTAAATGCTGGGCAAGGTCTTTTGATCTTTTAGTAAAATGGACTTTATTTTTTAAATGCACAAAGTTAGCTAAATCATCTTTGATATTTTTATCTAGGCTTTTACGGTCGGTAAGAATGACAATATTATCAAATATTTTTTGATTATTATCGTCGTACAAACTGTCGAGTTGATCGGCCATCCAAGCAATAGTCAGGGTTTTACCGGAACCCGCTGAATGATTGATTAAATATTTAAGTCCTAATTGCTGTTGCTGATTAACATGCTCTTTAACATCATCTGCGAGTTTTTGGCTGACGCGTAATTGATGGTAACGTGGAAACAGAGTAAAGGACAGCTGTGAGTGTAATACACCATTTTCATCAATGTTTTGTTTCGCGGGTACAAAGATTAAATAATGTTCCAGATATTTGACTATGCTCTGTTTTGATAGAGCATAACGATAACAATGTTCTATTGGGTATTGGTCTTGGCTTTCGGCCTTATTCAATAACTGAGCATTAAACCATCTAAACTGCTGAGCTGAGCGTGGATTGGTGGCCACTTTTACATCAAGATTACTGGCCGCAATATATAGAAAAGGTAGGCTATATAATTGATTATCCAAATCACGCGTTAAGAAGCTGTCATAAATCGCATCATCAACATTTTGCCCTTCATCTTCATGCTTTAGCTCAATCACGATAATCGGCAGCCCATTTAGCCACACAACTAAATCAATGCGATCTTGAGTTTTGCTGTTGTAGACATACTCTTTTTTATAATGAAACTGATTATGTTGATAGTGTTGTTCAGCTTGGCTACTGGTTTTTGAGCGGGGCTTGGGTTTATATAACTCAAACGTTATGCCTTTAACGTCTAACTTATTACGCATAAGCAACCATAGCGATTGCTGTTTTAAGGCATTTTTAAGAGCTTTGATAATCTCTAGTTCAGCATCCGAACCATAATCACGCACCAGTTCTGCATACTTTTCTGCTTGGGTGTTTTTTATAAAGGCCAGTAATAACGGCTCAATAATATGATCAGTCTGATTAGGTAAGAGCGCTTTATCTA
>CAIVYW010000216.1 GCA_903910205.1 uncultured Methylococcaceae bacterium
AGGAATTCACTGCATCAGCCATGATAATCCCTCCAAGGCCGAAGGAATTCACTGCATCAGCCATGATAATCCCTCCAAGGCCGAAGGAATTCATTGCATCAAGCTGATTATCCTTCCAAGGCCAAAGGAATTCACTGCATCAGCCATGATAATCCCTCCAAGGCCGAAGGAATTCACTGCATCAGCTATGATAATCCTAAAAGCATTCTAAAAGCCATGTAGGGTGGATAAGCGCTAGCGCATCCACCAAGACATAGCATCGTGTGCGATTACCATCGAGTTTGTAGACTAAATGAACTCGATCATACTCGGTGGATGCGCTGGCGCTTATCCGCCTTACAAAACTAAAAACACTAACACAGAGCTAAGCCTAGCTAAGCTAGACACGCCCGTTGAACGCTTAAATCAAGCTCGCATTTTTAGCAAAACGGGGCCTCAGCCTAGGCATCATTACTGCTTTTTTGTAGTCAAGCAGTGCTTGCTGTTTCTAGTTGACATATAATGCAGCGCTTGAGTTTTTATGTTTACCCTTAGGAGATACTATGAAAAAATTTATGCTGTTATTATCGACGTTACTGTTTTTATTTGCTGCGACTGTACAAGCGCACGGCCCAGTACGTCAAAAAGCTGAAGAACAAATTACCATCAATGCCTCTGCGGATAAAGTCTGGGCTATTATTAAAAATTATCACGATATGTCTTGGTTGCCTGGCATCAGCGGCACTAGCGGTGAAGGCGGCAATGTTAAAGGTGCAGTACGCGTACTAACCTTAAAAGATGGCGGCACGATTACTGAAGAATTAAAAAAGTATGATGATGCAAAAATGTCTTACGGTTACAAAATTACCGACATGAGCACTGCAAAAACCATCACTCATGCGGGCGTTGAAGAAAAAGTACCGGCTTTACCTGTAGACAACTATTCAGCGTCTATTGATGTTGAAGCTCAAGGCGACAAAACCGTCGTTTCTTGGACAGCAGGCTATTACCGTGCTTACACCAATAATAATCCTCCAGTAGAAATGAATGAAGAAACAGCCAATGCTGCGGTAACGGGCATTTTAAAAGCGGGCTTAGCTCATCTTAAAGTCTTAGCTGAAAAGTAAGGTTTAGACTGGTGTTTTTTATTAAATACCCCGTGGTAGCGCTATGGCTCGCTACCACCTTATTAACGACGCCCTTAGCGGCGGCTCCGTTTGCTTATATCAGTAATCAATTAGAAGATAGCGTATCGATTATTGATAGCGAACTTGGCAAAGTAGTGGCAACGGTTAGTGTGCCGGGCAAACCCGCCGGCATTGCTGTAGCGCCTTCCGGCGATAAGGTTTACGTTAGCACACCAGAGGCTAAAGGTTTTGCGGTGTTAGATGTTAAAAAACGCGCGGTCACAGCTCAGGTTGTAGTCAGTGAAGGCGCTTTAGGCATTAGCATTAGCCCCGATGGACGGCGCATTTTTGTGGCCGATTGGTATAACAACAAGGTCGATGTCGTTGATGCAACTAGCCTGACTATTATCAAAACCATTGCCGTGGGTGAATCACCCTCGGGTTTAGTGGTGAGCCCTGATAACCATTGGCTGTATGTCGCTAATCGTTTGAGTAATTCAGTCTCTAAAATAAATCTCAGCACCTTAACTGTGATTAACACGGTGACTGTGGGTTTACATCCGTTTGGTCTTACTCTTGATAGTAGAGGCGAAAAACTTTATATCGCTAATGTGCAAAGCGATAATGTCACGGTAGTGGAAACGCGACGCTTACTGGCGGTGGCAACCATTAAAGTCCATGCCCTACCCTATGCAACGGCATTAGCCATGAATGATAGTCGTTTATTGGTTACTAATCAGGATGATGGCTCGGTATCGCTTATTGATACCGATACCTTAAAAGAAATAGCGATACTTGAGGTCGGTAACAAACCAGAGGGTATTTCTACTCATCCCGATGACCGCCATGTCTATGTCGCCAATTGGTTTGATAATAGCGTGTCGATTATTGATGCTAAAACCTTAAAGGTCATTAATACCTTAAAAACAGGTAAAGGCAGTCGTGGTTTTGGGCAGTTTTTTGGTAAATAACGCGCGCGCTTATCATGACACACAGCACTATCTAGCTTAGATAGGATTTGTATATTTAACTAGTATTGCTAAACTGCTACACACCCCACCCCCACTTAACTTGAGAATAACATGGCTGAAACGGTAGATGAATTAACAGTAACCTATGAAGATGGCGGCATAGAAACCGTTAAGGAACTGGATAAAAAAGTACTCACTAAAGGTGCTTGGGCTACGGTAATGTATCGCTATCAAGACTGGAATCGAGCTAAAGAAGAATACGGCCCTGACAAATATACGATTCGTCGTTACCAAAAGCGTAATGGCGAATATCAGCAAAAATCAAAATTTAATATTTCTAGTGTTGATCAAGCCAAAAGCATCATTGCAGCCTTAGAAGATTGGATAAAAGAAGACTAACCTAAAAACTCAGCACTTAAGGCAACGGCTCTTTAGTTGCCTTATTAATAAGGTCTTACACATTAACGACACTGAGCCTTTTAAAAACGCTAGGCAAAAAAAAGCGGCAGCCCATAATGTATGGACTGCCGCTTTTTAGCGCAATTAGATGATAGTAACTTCTTCTGCTTGCGGGCCTTTTTGGCCTTGAGTAACAGTAAACTGTACTTTTTGACCTTCATCAAGTGATTTAAAGCCAGAACTGTTGATGTTACGAAAATGAACAAAAACGTCAGGGCCGCTTTCTTGTTGAATAAAACCAAAACCTTTTTCGGCGTTAAACCATTTAACTGTACCAGTAGTCATTGTGAATCCTATTTAAAATATATAAATTAAAGCCCCAAGAGGAGGCTTGTTGCGCTGAGAAATTTTAGAGTTACTTAATGATAAACAGGACGAGCAATACAGGATAATCATCGTAGAGATAAGCATAACGGTAAAACAATTTTCAAGCTGGCTGGATTATATAGTGAAAGATTTGGAATATCAACGCTTATTGACGTAATCCTTAATATCTGGCTCGCCCAGATTTTATAAAATAGCCGAGACAATAATTAATAAACAATTTCTATTTTTTGTAGAACCATATAAAATCCTTAATAAATTAAATATCTTGCAGAAATTTATGAAGAAAAAATGTACTGTTTGCGTAACAACACAGGGTAAGCGCGGTTGTTTATTAAATGATATGACTCTTATTTGTCCTCGCTGCTGCGCTGAAATTCGCAATCCAGCGTGTGAAGGTTGCTCATATTATAAGGAGTCACAAAAGTTTGCGCTTGAAAAGACTCATAAACCAGCATCCAAGCATTTTACTATGCGTATAGTCCCAGAAGTCGATGATGAAATTAATCGTGCCTTAGAGATGGCTGAAGTCGGCAATCTTGCCGGTGCAGAAGCACTGATACGCTCATTAATGAAAGAAAATGCAGATTTATATTCCATTCATTTTGCGATGGGAACCATTTATGCCTTTAAAGAACAATATGATGAAGCCATCGCATGCTTTGATAAATCAATAGCAATATTCCCCTATTTTGTTGACAGCTGGTTTAATAGAGCGCTGACGGCACACAAAAAAGGCGATATTGTAGAGTTGGTTTTTTCGTTACATCAGGTCATTGAAATTGGCGAGGATGATAACAAAACAGTACAAATGGCAAAGCAACATTTAAAAGTCTTCGATGGGTTAAGCCGCATAGAAAATGGTCTACCTTTAGATGACTTCATTGAAAGTCTAAAAATATTTAATGCAGCGTTTAAGTTAATGCAGGATAAGCAATGGACAAAAGCCATTGCTAACTTTAAAACCGTTATCAGTATGAATCCAAAGTCACCGCAAGCTTTTAGCAATATGGGACTTTGTTATGCTTATTTAAAGGAAGACCATCAAGCTATGGAGGCTTTTAACCAAGCAATAGTAATAGACCCTAGCTATGAACCCGCTATTATTAATAAAAACACCTTCGAGAAATCTATAGCCGAGAATTTAAGCTTTTCAGACACACAATCTGAAATACAGGTCATTGAATACGGCAAAAGTTTTCCTTTAAAAGATAAAAAGAAATCACTGCTTAATTATATTAAAGAGAAGCTAAAAAGGTCATCGAAATAGTTTTACACGTAACTATTCACCGCCCCTCCCCTTTGAAGCATCAAACGTTTGGGGTGGGGTTGCAAACCCCGCCCCGCATGTAGTCGTTCTGCTTGATGCACGATATATATACCCTACTCGCGAGACGGGGCTTATAACTCCGTCTCAAACGTTTGATATTGCCATTGATGCCAATCGAGGCTTATAACCCCGACCGAAACGTTTGAAAGCTTCAATAACTCTCGCGAGACGGGGTTTATAACCCCGTCTCAAACGTTTGATATTGCCATTACGATGCCGGTCGAGG
>CAIVYW010000217.1 GCA_903910205.1 uncultured Methylococcaceae bacterium
ACCTAGGGCAAAGCGTCTTGGGTTGAGGTGTCACACAAAGGATTTGCTATGGCAAAAAAACGTTTTTATGATGGTGATTATTCTGGACCATTAAATAAAGCTCGTGCTCAAGAAGCTCGTGATTTTGAAATGATTTCAGAGGATCATTCAGCTCCTGCTAATATGCCTCAAGAAGTTAAGTATCATGCATGGCCTAAAGCTGGTCATTATGCTGATTATCATTTAGATGATACCATTCGTGGTATTGATAAACAACTTGATGAAGATGGCGCAGGAATGAAAAAGCATCGTTCAAAAGTTAAGTACTAATACGGGATTTAGCATGGTTATGATTAGACCAAAATTGAGCTCCAAGATAGCGTTTGCCATTTTGGGAAAACCAGCAACCTTGCAAGATAAACAGTCGAGCCTTCAGAAGAAAATCAGTAAGGTGATGATGGCTCAAGGTACTCGATTAGCTCGATAATTAGTGTGTGATAAGAGGGAGAAAATCCCTCTTATCTTTATAGAGGAGTTTTTTATGAAAAGTTTTATTTTTCTTTGCAGTATTATTTTTTTTTCAGGTTCATTTATTTCTTGTATGAATTCAACCGAAAATAGACAAGAGATGGTTGATAGAGATACGTATCAACTCATCAAGCACTCTATGGCGACTCTTACGTCTGATGCTTTACTTAGGCGAGATATATATGCATTAATGGCTATTAGTTCATTTAAAATTGAAGCCGGTAAGGATGAATGGGAATTTATACATAGAGGTCCCAGGGTAACATATCATCTCTATAGAGTTGGGCTTAGTAATAGCCTTGGTCAAATTAATCAAGAATATCTTCGAGTTTGGCAGCAATATCACAAGGAAAATAGTGCGAAGTAAAGTATTTGCTTTTTTAGTCTTTTTTTATGGTTTTATTGTATCTTCAGAGTGTACTAACATTGCAGTTCAACAACCAATGATTCAAGATATTGAATCTCGATTGTCGGTTTTATATGATTTTGCAATTAGTTCACAAGATTTTGATTGTATGTTGGCTATTAGGGCATTTAAGCAAGCGGCAATTGAATCTAATGAAGTTGAATATATAAAACCTGAAGTTCTTCAGTATCTCATAGCATTTGGTCTTGCAGATGATAATGGTCTTTTAAAAGCAGATTATTTAATTGTATGGCGTTTGCATAAAGGATCTTCTTATGAAGAGTAAAAAGGTAGTTGTTAAAAAGAAAGTTGCTAAAAAAGTAACTATTGCTAAAGGTATCAAGGTTAAACGTGGCGTTGAAGAAAAAATGAGAGAAAAAAAGGGTTCTTCAAGTGCAGGAAAATATAAATCTGTAGCACCGAAATCATTTGCTGGCGCATCTGGTGGTGCTAGTAAAGTTAGTTTTCCTATTAATACCATAGCAAGAGCGCGCAATGCACTTGCAAGAGCACATTTTGCTCCTAATCCTGCAGGAATAAAAGCTGCAGTTTATAAAAAATACCCAGAACTTAAAAAACGCCATGAAAAGCGTGAAGGAAAATAAAATGCACAAACATCATGAAAAGAAAATGAAACATCACAAAGCAAAAATGGATCATCATAAAGAAAAAATGCAGCATCATGAAAAAGAAATGAAGCATGCAAAAAAAAATGATGCAAAAAAGAAACATGTAGTTAAAAAGTCTGTAAAAGGACTTAAGGCTAAAGGTAAAGTAGCTAAGGTTATGCATGAATTTGCCAATAAAGAATTACACAGTTCTTCAAAAAAGGGGCCAATTGTTAAAAACAAGCGTCAAGCATTGGCAATTGCTTTAAGTGAGCAAAGAAAAACTAAGAAATAGCGTTCCTTTTTCATCTATATCTTACCCTCGAGCCTATGTTCGGGGGTTTTTTATATCAGAAGTTGCCATTTGATCTAATTTTTAACATATTTAGTGCATAGATATGAAAGGAAATGTGTATGAGCCAAACAGTTGGTAAAGTCTCATCTGATCTGATGCGTAGTCATACCAATGACATTAGTCCAATTGATGTTCAAAAGGCACAAGAAAAAGAATAT
>CAIVYW010000218.1 GCA_903910205.1 uncultured Methylococcaceae bacterium
CAATTACTACAGAAAAGCAGACGTATCATGTGATTGAAGGGCTTACGCCTTTGCGACAAAAAATTCTGTCGCTTTTCGGGCCGACTGTGGCAAATATATATCAATTTTCTTCTGGGTAGTACCCGCTCAATGTAAGTTGTCAGGCTAGATTACGTAAAAACAATTTTGACTTGCTGCGCTTTAGTTTTGCCTTTGTCGTTTTTCTTGTTCATGCCTATGCGTTGTCGGGTGCCGAGACCTTATCAATACTAGTGCATTATCTTTCTTCAGAAATTGCAGTTAAATCATTTTTTGTGGTGAGTGGCTTTCTGATTTTCATGAGTTATGAAAATACTCATAATGTTAAGCGTTATTTTATAAAACGATTGCGACGTATTTATCCAGCCTATCTTTTTATTATAGTGTTATGTACCGCTGCGGGCCTTGTGCTTAGTTCCTTGGTAATGGTCGATTATTTATCGTGGCCCTTATTAAAATATATTCTTTCTAACTTAGTGTTTCTTAATTTCCTACAGCCTAATTTGCCGAGCCTATTTGAACATAACACCTTACAAGCAGTAAATGGAGCTTTATGGACATTAAAGGTTGAGGTTGCATTTTATGTGTTTGTACCCTTGGCGGTGTTGGCTTTTCGTAAGTTTGGGCGGTTATCTATATTGGTCATCTTATATTTTTGTTCAGCCGTTTATTCGATGATGATGCAGGAGTTTGCTAATAAAACAGGGCTTGGTTTTTATCTTGAATTACAGCGCCAATTACCTGGGCAATTGGTTTTTTTTATTGCAGGTGCCGCAAGTTATTATTACCTCGATTATTTAGTTAAATTTGCGTACTGGTTGGTTCCTATTGCTATTGCCGCATTTATATTTCAGTCATGGTTGCCGTGGGTTATTGTTCAACCTGTTGCTTTGGCGGTGTTAGTTGTATCTTTTGCCTGCGTATTGCCTTATCTGGGGAATTTTAATAAATATGGTGATTTTTCTTATGGCATCTATATTGTTCATTTCCCTATATTACAGGGGCTTATCTCTATGGGTTATTTTAAGATAAATCCGTGGATAGATTTGTTAATGGCAGGTGCGTTGGTATTGATAAGCTCATTTTTACTTTGGCATTTAATAGAAAAACCCTTCTTGCAAAAATCGTCACATTACAAGGCGACGTCTTAAAGGTAGTTGCGTAGGTTGCGTAAACCGACATTCTGTTAAATTACCATCAATGGCTTTGGGGCTTTTACAACTATTTTGCAAAGTAAGCAAGTAGCCTCGATGCAGTAACGCGGAATCGATATTTTTTTGCACCTAACTGATATGTATGCAAGAAGGACTCTTTTATTTGTTATGCTGCTGGCATCTTAAATTTTATGGGGCTTGTTATTATGACAATGATTACCTTTGATACATTAAAGTTTGCGAATACACTTAAGGCAGCCGGTGTTCCACCTGCACAAGCAGAAGCTGAGGCGTTAGCACTTTCCGAGGTGCTAGAAGTTAATCTTAAAGATTTGGTTTCTAAAGAATATATGCATCATGAAATGCGTGATCTCGAACAACGCCTAATTATCAAACTAGGTACTCTTATGGCTTTGTCTATTGGTATCGTTGCAGCTC
>CAIVYW010000219.1 GCA_903910205.1 uncultured Methylococcaceae bacterium
ATATTTGTGTTACGTTCATGTTTGATCACCTCTAAATCTGATAAATATTTTTATAACAACTTATATTCTTTCATGTTTTAAAGAAGTGGTCTCATTATTCTTATCCCGAACTCAGGTTAAATTTAAGTTTCATGAGTGTAACTTTAAATGAATTATGTTCGGCCGCTAGGGTTTAAACAGGCTTAAAAGCGTTTCTATTGTGGGTTCTGTATGCTGCATAGCCAATAGCTTCTCAAGATTAAAATACTTGGCATATTGCTTACTGTTCGTAGCTTCGTTATTAACATAAAGTGCAAACTGTGCTTTTAGTTTTTTTGAATCCAATTCTGGCGTCTTACCCAGCAATCGCAACAACATGGCTTCAAAGCAGGGTTCTGATTTTAATAACAAAACCTTATGTTTCTTAGCTTGTTTCTTAAGTGCATCCGTCCAATCTGTATCCGTATCAAATAATGCCGCAACAGTGTCATACTCAGGAATCCTGATCTGTTTGATAGTGTAATCAAGCACACCCTTGGCTCCTTTGCCTTTAGCATTTTTGATAGTCACCATTAACCCAGCCCCACGCGGAACCAACTGTTCTTTGAGGTAGCTTAAAAAGGCTTGTTCATCTGCCCCTTCACCGACAATAAATAGCGTTCTTTTTTGTACAATGCGTTGCTTAATTTTACTCATAGATTGGGCACTGCGCCGTAAGTACCCGCTAGGTATTTGGCGTAAAAGTTATCGTCATTACGTATACCTTCAATACTATCCATTCGATAAGCCTGACTAAGGCAATCTGCGTCCTTTTCTACCAGCATCACTTGCGATTTCTCGACGAGATTTAAAACCTCTATAGCATGTGTTGAAAAGATCAGTTGTGCAGACAGTGGATTGGTCTCAGGATTGGCGAACAAATCAAGTATGGGCTCAAGCATTAAAGGGTGTAAATCATTTTCAAACTCATCGATAACTGCCAAGCCGCCATGCTCAAGGACAGGCAATAAGCGTGACAGTAAGATAAACGCACCTTGCGTACCGTTAGATTCTAAATGGAAAGGCAAGATAAAGTTATCAGGACCGTTGATATGTCTGCCAAAAGGAAACCATGATTTTACTTCTGGTGCTTCAACAGGATTCAGTTGGGTCTGTTGTAACTCGACACTGGATAAACCTAAATCCCATTCGGATAACAAGCGGTTCATTAACTGCTGTTGCTTAGGACTGGATGAAAAATGTTCCGCTGCAAAAATGATGGCCTGATCACTGACAGGCAATCTGCCCACTACATTGACATTAGAAATAACCATCCGAGTGGCCAAATCTTTGGCAAGCGGCACATCATATTGTGCTGCCCAAGCAATTAATGATACATTTGCGCGTACTTTTTTGGCTGATTGGGGTGCTAAACCAAAGCCTTGCTGTTTTATAGAGTAACTGTTTGTTTCAGGATTCCAGGTACGGATAAACACATAAGTAAAACGTTCACGCTTTTGATAAAGTGCTTCATGCAACACTCTTTGCTGAGTACATTCCAAAACATACCGCCACTGCGTGCCCTCATAATCAAATACACATTCAAATTCAGAGGGCTCTAAAGTATGAAGCACATGAGGTGAACAAGGAATGCTTGAGTCAGGTGAGCTTGCAAAAGAATGACTAACAAACCAGTGTATAAAAGCGATAGGTTTTAGTAAGGCTGTTTTGCCACTTGCGTTATGACCCACCACCGCTAACAACTTGGATACCCGATTGCCGCAAACATCCTCACTCATCCAATCTGTCAAGGTCGTCTTTCGATTGATAGTTAAATCAACGTCAGTACGTTCTATGAACGATTGAAAGTTTTTAAAAGCATATTTATGTAGCATAATTATTTGCAATAAGTTTAGTAATCAACATTTTTTTGTTGATTATAGACTTTAGTTTGGGTATTTACTACGAAATAATGGGTAATAACAATCTGACTATAAGGTTTTAATTTCAGTAGCGGGTGAAATGAGTTTAAAGATTTGCTCGATGTTGATCTTAACGCTATCACTGGCAAAGCCGGCATCACGAAATACCACGCGCATGGGGTGGCGTGCAGCGAGTTCTTTAACAAAGGCCTCATTAATATTGGTATCAAAACAAGCGGCCAAGGCGTTATCATCGACAAAGAATACTTTAAAGGTTGAAGAATGAAGGTTGAGGGATGAATTTTCGCCACCCTTTTCATCCTTCAGCCTTCCTAATTCGGCCTTTTGACCATCCTTCAGCCTTCCACCTTCATCCTTTCCAGACATCCTTTCCATAGCCCCCTGCGTCACAATAGTTGTCGCCTCAAATTTTAAGAAAAAATAAAATTTGAGATTAGAAATGAAAACACGCGAATTCAACTCATAAATGCAACACCTAGTGGATCATTGATATCAAGTGAAGCCATCTCACAAAATACCTCCCATGGTGTTTTGTAATTTAATTTTTTTCTAGGTCTATGG
>CAIVYW010000220.1 GCA_903910205.1 uncultured Methylococcaceae bacterium
CGAAAATACACGCGGCGCATTATTAATGCACTGGGCAAAAATGATGATACATTTTTAATTGATGATCGTATCTTCCAAGCCGCAGAAATCGGCAGAATTCATGCAAGATCAGCTTAAATTTTGGCGAAGGTATTGTTATTACAAACATAATTGATGTCTAGATAATGAACACCAACCAACCAACCAACCAATTAGCCTTAGTTTAACTGCTTTTTGATAACCTCAGGTAAAGCATGACTCATAGCTCAACTGTTTGTATTTTAATGGGAACGTATAATGGCCAGGCTTTTTTAGCTGAGCAATTATTATCCATTGAAAATCAATCCCATAAAGATTGGCGCTTGGTCATCAGCGATGATGGTTCGACTGATGATACTTTGGCGATTGCAAAAACCTTTCAAGAAAAATGGGGTAAAGATCGTATAGAGATTCGGCTAGGTCCCAAACAAGGATTTTGTAAAAACTTCCTTAATTTAGCCTGTGATTCAACTATAAAAGCGGATTTTTATGCCTTTGCTGATCAAGATGATATTTGGATGGTTGATAAATTATCGATAGCACTGGCCTATTTTAATGCCGCGAATCATACCGAACTACCCAGAGCTTATTGTGGACGTACGCAATTAGTGGATGAGAATTCAAAGCTCTTGGGCAGATCACCTTTATTTAGCTTGCCGCTTTCTTTTCGTAATGCTCTAGTGCAGAGCATTGCGGGTGGCAATACCATGATTTTTAACCAAATGGCAAAAAATCTGTTAGAAAAATCGGGCTTGCAACAGGTTGTGTCGCATGATTGGTGGGTTTATCTACTGGTTAAAGGAGCGGGAGGCAGCGTTTATTATGATCCAGAACCCACTATACTTTATCGGCAGCATGATGGGGCTTTAGTGGGCAGTAATAATGGTTTTAGGGCAAAAATAGATCGTGTTAGCTATGTCTTTAGTGGTCGATTTAAAACGTGGAATACTATCAATTATCAAGCGCTGGTAAATATTAAGCATTTATTGAGCAAAGATAATCAAGATATTTTGACAACCTTTGGTGTGTTTCGTGGCGCTAGGCTTAAAGATAGAATTAGATTATTAGAAGTCTGCGGTCTTTATCGTCAAACTTGGCCGGGCACTTTTAGTCTCTGGTTGGCGACCATAATCAACAAAATTTAGTAACCCGACGCATGTTTTTAAAATGTCGGCTTATGCTATCGCGAACCCGAGCTACGTAATCTAATATTAATGAAGGCTAAAATTTGAATCATTCCTCAATAGCAATTAATCCCCACGCCACACAACCAACATCACCTTTGGCCTTGTGTAAAAGCCTGTGGCGTAATCGTCAACTTATTTTACAAATGACCAAGCGTGATGTAGTAGGGCGCTATAAAGGCTCTGCGATGGGCTTAACGTGGTCGTTTTTTAACCCCGTTTTTATGCTGGTCGTTTACACGTTTGTATTCTCCGAGATTTTTAAATCTCGTTGGGGCGGAGTGGGCGGCGATGATAGCAAGACCCAATTTGCAGTACTGCTATTTGTGGGCATGATTGTATTGGGGCTATTTAGTGAAGTGGTTAATCGGGCACCCACACTGATTCTTAGTAATGTGAATTACGTAAAGAAAGTGGTATTTCCCTTAGAAATATTACCTATTATCGCCATGGGCGCTGCTTTATTTCATGGCCTTATTAGTTTATGTGTGTTATTGGCGGCCTTTGCTTTGTTTAATGGCTATATACAGTGGACTGCTGTTTTTACACCACTGGTATTACTGCCATTAGTTATTATTACCTTAGGGCTAGCTTGGATATTGGCTGCTATCGGCGTTTTTTTACGCGATGTAGGGCAAACCATAGGCATCATAACCACGGTATTAATGTTTCTATCGCCCGTGTTTTATCCAGTGACTGCTGTACCAGAAAGATTTCGTCCCTTTATGATGGCTAATCCTTTAACCTTTATTATTGAGCAATCGCGAGAAGTGTTGGTTTGGGGTCACGATCCTGATTGGCAAGGTTTAGGCATTTATACACTGGGAGCTAGCTTAATCGCATGGGCAGGTTTTGCCTTATTTCAAAAAACCAGGAAGGGTTTTGCTGATGTGCTTTGATGTGCTGGAATATGATCCAAGCACCGGCTTTAATTGTTTATATAACTGTTGATAGCGACCTATAGTTAAAGAGGAATTATGAATGAATAAATTATTGATTAGTTTAACGGCATTACTTTTTTTATCCGCATGTGAGTCGGGTAAAAATGAACAGATTATTGAATCCTGCTTTATTGATGGCCCTGCAAACGGCAGTCAATTATCTACCAACCAAGATTTTAAAATTATGGGCTGGGCCTATGACAAGGCAACTGCAACCTCGCCAGCGCAAGTTAGCGTAGAACTGAGTGGTGAAAATACCAAAACATTTGTAGCGACACGGGTAAGTCGAATGGATGTCGTTAAAGCTTTTAATACGCCTGGTGCTGAAATGTCCGGTTATGAAGCAGTTGTGCCTGCAAACTCGCTGATTGCTGGCTCATACGACATCACTATCTGGCAAGACACGCTAGAACATAAATTAAAATGTGTTAAAAACCATATGATTGAAATTACGGGGGAGATAAAACCAATAGCCGCTGTTGCATTAACAACACCGCCTGCCGTAACACCCAAAGAGCTTATTACTAGTCCAAGTAATGAATCTGCTAAGACCACTGAAAACAATAAAGAACCTGAAAAAAAGCCAAAAGCACAAAAGAAAAAACAAAATCCCCTATAGAAGCTGCTGTTTTAAAAAATAATAGCTGACGCTCAGCACTCCACACTACGATCATTAAATGAGCATGGTATGACTAAACAGGATGATGAGCGTATAGACAATCCGGAAGTCTTGAATGATGATTACGACAGTCCTTGGAAAGACGCCATTGAACATTATTTCTCAGCGTTTATGGCATTTTACTTTCCAGAGGCGTATGCAGAAATTGACTGGTCAAAAGAGCCGACATTTTTAGATCAGGAATTACAGGCTGTGGTGCGAGATGCCGAGCTTGGTAAGCGCTTTGTCGATAAACTCATCAGGGTCTCGTTACGAAATGGCGATGAAAAATGGATTTACATTCATATTGAAGTCCAAGGCACAAAACAAGCCGAATTTGCTAAGCGCATGTTTGTTTACAATTATCGTCTTTTTGATCGATACGATAGGCCCGTAGCTAGTATGGCGGTGTTGGCCGATGAGCAGGCGCATTGGAAGCCAGATTCTTACGGATTTGAGGTTTTGGGTTGTAAGCACCGCTTAGACTTTCCAATTGCCAAACTGACCGATTACCATGATCAACTAAATGAGTTGCTGGAGGTCGATAACGTTTTTTCTGTGATAACCGCGACGCATATTTTAACGCAACGTACACGAAAAAACGATGCTGAACGCTACCAAGCTAAGCAACTTCTGATAAAATTACTTTATCAACGTAACTGGGACAAGCAAAAAGTCATTGATCTATTTTATGTCATTGATTGGATGATGCGTTTGCCGGAAGCCATGGAACAGCAACTGTGGCATGAAATCGAAACCCTTGAAGAGAGCAAGAAAATGCGATATGTAACCAGTGTAGAAAAGATAGGTATTGCTAAAGGCAGGCAAGAAGGCTGGCAAGAAGGATTACATCAAGGATTACATCAAGGATTAGAGCAAGGATTAGAGCAAGGATTAGAGCAAGGATTACTGCAAGGTGAATCCAAATTACTCAGAAAGCAGCTAGAGCGGCGCTTCGGTGTTTTGCCCACATGGGCATCAGACAAATTAAAGTGTGCTACAGAACAGGATTTAGAAGCTTGGGGGGAGGCTGTTCTTACTGCGCCAAACCTTGGTGCCGTGTTCGATAATGGTGTTACCCATTAATTACGGGTATTTTAGCGCTGATAACATTGCACATTTTGCACCTATTAAGGATTGGAAGGACTTGCTATGATTTTGTTATATACCTATATTTGGGTCAACTGGATATTGCTCAGACGTGACACATTAAAACCGGCTATTGCCTCAGCAATAGAAAATGCTGACAGAATCGGGATTTCTGTCATGCCTTGTTTGAAGTAAAGAAATGCGCCTGACAAAACAACAAACAGAAGCTATTATTCAAACAGTTACCCGTTTGGCTGGAATGGAAAGTGCTGTCTATTTATTTGGCTCCAGACTCAACGACCAAGCAAAAGGTGGGGATATCGATCTGTTTATTGAATCCGATACGCCCCTATCGCTAATTCATCGCGCACAAATAAAAATGGAACTGGAGACACAACTAAGCTTACCTATTGACATCGTTTCGAAAGTTCGTGGAGCTGTAGCCACACCCTTTCAAAGCATTGCTCAATCTCGCGCCGCTCTACTGGAAATATAATGCTAAAGCACTCTATCCTTGATTCAGAAAAACAGCACCTTGCAGAACTTTTAGAAGCCATACAGCGTTGTGTTTACTTTCTTGATGCTTCTAGCTGTAAACTTGCATGGCCATTAACAGCAAAGCTACTTGAAACACAGAAAAAGGATGTCGTGCTATTTGAAGCAATGGCGGCAATCAATGAGAGATTTGCCAAATTGCAGGATACACTGGGTGCCGCCATGCGACATGCTTGTATTCTTGCTGGTGAGCCCACCGATAGCTTTCTTAAAGTACTCAGTTTTTACGAAAAAACAGGCGTACTCGAATCGGTTGAGTCTTGGCAATTATGTCGTACCGCGCGTAATCTTGCCGCACATGACTACGATATAGATTATGCAGGCATTGCAGACCATTTTAATTCACTAAAGACTTTAACGCCCTTGCTATACGTCAGCGCTGTTCGCTTCCTCAACTATTGCCAAGAGGCGTTGGGGATTGTACCTAGGCAAGCAGACTTCACTACAGAATTTATGACGATTGTAAAAACAAAATAAGTTGATGAAAGTTGGATAAGCCAATGAGCACAGCCGACATCGCCATAAAAGTACAAAACCTTAGCAAGTGCTACCACATTTACGATAACCCGCGTGATCGGCTTAAGCAGCCGATGCTCGTTCCCAAGCTCTGCTTCACTGCCATTAAGTTAAGTGAAAAATAGTAAAAACTTGGAGTGCAATAGCTTCAGCTATTGCATTTTAAAACAGCTAAAGCTGTTTTACTCCAAACACAGATTACTTAACTGTGGGCA
>CAIVYW010000221.1 GCA_903910205.1 uncultured Methylococcaceae bacterium
AAAAACGTGCCACTGGATTTGATTTGCGCTACAACACCCATCTATCAGCCTCTGATAAGGATTGGCGAGATTGCTCTAATGTCTTATCACAACGTGATTTTGGTACTTTGATGCGCGAAGGTTGGGGAAAGTAAAACCATTGTAGAGCTTAAATTAATTGCTTCAAGATTATGTATCGCTGATTACGATTTAAGCTGCTTATCAATATAAAACGATTAATTATAAACAGGCGACTATCACCTTGTGCGAATGTTTAATAGCTAAAATCCAAGCCCTACCGTTATAAAAGACCTGATTTCCCATACTTTTAATCACCTCTAAAACGGTCAAGTTAAGCTAAGAAATTTATTTAGGGTTTGACGATTTCAGTGTTTATCTATATTATTGCAAAGTTATGTTAGATAGATTACCCGAATATATAGACCCTGTGCACTTAGCTGATAAGCGTGGCGCATTAAAAGGTCAAATACCCCTATCAAGTCTGGATCGCTTAGCTGAATTTCTTGCTGACGACAAAGGAGCGGTGTCTATTGACCTTTTTTTTAGTAGAGAAGGTCACTTACCTATGGCCGAAGGAGACATAACGGCTAATTTGGAACTTATTTGCCAGAACTGCCTAACAGCAGTTACCTTGCCTATAAATAGCCATATAAAACTAGGTATAGTAAAGACTATAGAACAAGCGAATAGATTGCCGGAAGCGTATGAGCCTTTAATGGTTCTTGAAGATAAAATTCTTCTTAAGAATATTATTGAAGATGAGATTTTGCTTATACTACCGTCTTTTCCAAAGCATGATAACAACTGCCTTATTCCGTTGAACAACCTTAATGGCACTGAACTATTTTTAAATGACGAACCGTCATCCCCTAAAGAAAACCCTTTTGCAATTTTAGCTACACTTAAAAAAACTGGAGAACATTAATGGCCGTACAGAAAAGTAAAGTATCGCGTTCAAGACGCGGTCAACGTCGTTCACATGACGCATTAACAAGCAAAGCATTATCACAAGATCCTATTACTGGAGAAATGCATTTGCGTCACCACGTAACGCCTGAAGGTTATTTCAAGGGTCGTTTAATCGTCGCTAAAGCAAACGACGAAGATTAATAATCCTTCCCCTCTGGAATGATGCTGTGCCGAACCACTTCTGGCTCGGCTTACCTCAATATGTACGGAGTTAGTCGTCAGCGTGAGTTTAACAATTTCAATAGATGCAATGGGCGGTGATTTTGGCCCTCAAGTCACTATTCCAGCATCATTGGATTGTTTAAAAAGCAATCCAGACTTAAAGCTCATTTTAGTAGGTGATGAGGCAATTATTAAACAATTATTGCTTCAACAACCCCTGCAACATCAAGATCGACTGACCATTCATCACGCCTCTCAGTGCGTCACGATGGATGAGTCTCCCGCTAAAGCATTAAGAAACAAAAAAGACTCTTCCATGCGAGTTGCCATTAATCTTGTTCACAATGGCCTTGCAGACGCTTGCGTCAGCGCTGGTAATACCGGCGCATTAATGGCAACAGCTAGGTTTGTTTTAAAAATGATTCCCGGCATTGATAGACCCGCTATTATTTCTACTCTGCCCTCTACACATGGCCATACTCATGTACTTGATTTAGGCGCTAATGTAGATTGCACGGCAGAGCACTTGTTTCAATTTGCCATTATGGGCAATGAATTAGTAAAAGCCGTTGAGGGCTTGGAAAGCCCTAAAGTAGGTCTATTAAATATAGGCGAAGAAGATATGAAAGGTAATGAGCAAGTAAAATCTGCTGCTAAATTACTAGAAAATTCAGGACTCAATTACATAGGCTATGTAGAAGGCAATTCCTTAAATGCTGGAAACATTAAAGTAGACCTTGTTGTTACTGATGGCTTTGTTGGCAATGTCGCACTTAAGTCTATTGAAGGTGCCGCAAAAATGATAGGTATTACCCTGAAAGAAGCTTTCAGTAAAAACCTATTAACCAAACTAATCGCCTTAATCGCCTACCCTGTACTTAAATCTTTTAAGCAGCGTATAGATCCACGCCTTTACAATGGCGCTAGCTTTTTAGGTCTTAAAGGACTGGTTATTAAAAGCCACGGTGGCGCAGATAGACTTGCCTTTAGAACAGCCATTCAACTTGCCGAAGTTGAGGTTAAAAAGGATGTTATCAAAAAGATTAGCGAACAAGTCGAAAAAATCCTAGCATTAAGAGAGACCGCATGACCCGTCATTCAAAAGTAATTGGCACTGGTGCCTACTTACCTTCCAACATTCGCACCAACGCACAACTCTCTGAAATGGTTGACACCTCAGATAGCTGGATTTTTGAACGCACCGGCATTAAAAGCCGTCGAATTGCAGATCCTAATGAATCTGCGGCCAGCATGGCTGAAATCGCCGCTAGATTAGCACTTGAAGCCGCTGATTGTGACCCGAATAGCATTGATTTAATCATCGTCGCAACCGGTACGCCAGACCGAGTTTATCCCAGTACTGGCTGCTTATTGCAACAACGATTGAACATTAAAAACTGTGTCGCTTTTGATATTCAAGCCGCCTGCTCTGGTTCTATTTTTGCCATGAGTATTGCCGATCAATATATTAAATCAGGGGCCGCCAAAACCGTATTAGTTGTCGGCACTGAAATCTGTTCACGCATAGTGGACTGGAACGACAGAGGCACTTGTATTTTATTTGGTGATGGTGCTGGTGCAGTATTACTTGGCGCTTCGAATGAAGCGGGTATTTTGTCTACCCATATTCATTCTGACGGTGAGTATGAAGACTTACTATATTGCCCAAACCCACAAGTGGCTACCGAACTTAATCAGCATGAAAAGGGCGTCATTAACATGCGCGGCAACGAAGTTTTCAAAGTCGCCGTTAATACCCTAGGTAAGATTGTAGATGAAACCTTAGCAGCCAATAATATGGAAAAGTCTGATATAGACTGGTTAGTGCCCCATCAAGCTAACATTCGCATTATTATGGCGACTGCAAAAAAATTAAAAATGTCTATGGACCAAGTTGTAGTTACACTTGAGAACCAAGGCAACACCTCATCGGCTTCCGTACTTATTGCATTTAACGAGGCCGTTAGAGACGGCCGCATTCAACGCGGACAAGTCGTCTTACTTGAAGCCTTTGGCGCAGGGTTTACCTGGGGCTCTGCATTACTTAAATACTAACTTCAACGTATTCAATAATGAACCAAAATACATACAATCTAGCATTCGTTTTTCCAGGACAGGGTTCTCAATCAGTAGGTATGCTATCTGATTTAGCGAGTCACTACCCTGAAATAAAACAGACGTTCGAACGCGCATCGGATGCACTTGGGCAAGACCTATGGTCTATTGTGACGCAAGGCCCAGAAGCTGATCTTAATCAAACACAAATTACCCAACCCGCTATGCTTGCGGCAGGCGTCGCTGTTTGGGAACTTTGGTGCAAACTAAGCCCTATTCGCCCTGAATGGATGGCAGGACATAGTTTGGGCGAATATAGCGCATTAGTCTGTGCCGGCGTCATAGCATTTGAAGATGCCATCAAACTAGTTTCAATAAGAGGCCAGCTCATGCAAAAAGCGGTTCCTGTGGGAACAGGCGCTATGGCCGCTATATTAGGACTTGAAGATCACCAAGTAGTCAGCCTATGTAGTCAAGTCGAAAACAATGAAGTGGTTTCTGCTGTCAACTTTAATGCGCCAGGCCAAGTCGTTATTGCTGGCAATATCGCTGCTGTTGAAAGAGCGATGCAGGCTGCAAAAGAGGCAGGCGCTAAACGCGCCATTTTATTACCTGTTAGCGTACCCTCTCATTGCGCATTGATGCAATCAGCTGCTGAAGAACTCGACAGTCACCTACAAGCCATTACCTTCAACACGGCAAAATCGACACTTATTCATAATGTTGATGTCGCTGTACATAGTGCACCCGAAGTTATTCGTAATGCCTTAAAAGAACAACTCTTTAAACCTGTACGCTGGGTAGATACCATTAAATTCATGCACGATCAAGGTGTCACTCGCTTTATTGAATGCGGCCCTGGTAAAGTACTACTCGGTTTAAACAAGCGCATTGTTAAAGAAGCAGAGCATATGGCTATCTATGATTCAGAATCCTTAAATAAATTATTGGAACACATTAATGACTAAGCAAATTGCATTAATAACAGGCGCCAGTCGCGGCATTGGCCGTGCTATCGCCGAAAGACTAGCGGATGACGGTTTTTTTGTCATAGGCACAGCAACCTCCGATGCAGGCGCTGAGAGCATTTCTGCTTATTTAGGTGAAAATGGCAAAGGCATGAAGCTCGATGTTTCTGACTCTGAATCAGTGACTAGCGTTATTAAAACCATCAATGATGATTTTGGCGCACCGACTGTATTAGTTAACAATGCCGGCATCACTCGAGATAACTTGCTAATGCGCATGAAAGATGACGAATGGGATGATATTATCAACACCAATTTAACGTCTGTTTTTCGTATGAGCAAAGCCGTATTACGCGGCATGATGAAAGTCAAAACTGGACGTATCATTAATATTTCGTCTGTTGTAGGCTCTACCGGTAATGCTGGCCAAGCAAACTATGCCGCCGCAAAAGCCGGCATGATTGGCTTTACCAAATCAATGGCTAAAGAAGTTGGTTCTCGCAACATAACCGTTAATACCGTAGCACCTGGTTTTATTGATACCGATATGACCCGGGAATTGAATGATGACGTTAAAAATGCCTTATTATCATCAATCCCCTTGTCTCGCTTAGGCGAGGCTAAAGAAATTGCCCATGCTGTTGCATTTTTGGCTTCTGCCGGTGCTAGTTATATCACCGGTGAAACTCTACATGTCAATGGTGGCATGTTCATGCCTTAATGTTGTGACTTTGTCGCAATATAAAGTATAATTCACCGCCGTCTGGAATTACCGGAAACGAGATTTCTAGTAAAATTAATAACAATACTTTTGTAAGCTTCACACTAATTAATGAACGCTTACATTGTTTGAGGAAAATAATTATGAGTACAATTGAAGAACGAGTAAAAAAGATTGTTGCAGAGCAACTAGGCGTTAAAGAAGATATCGCAACTGATGCTTCATTCGTTGATGACCTGGGCGCAGATTCTCTGGATACAGTTGAACTCGTCATGGCTCTTGAAGAAGAATTTGAATGTGAAATTCCAGATGATGAAGCTGAAAAAATCACTACTGTTCAAGAAGCTATCAATTACGTAGAAAAAAACGCGTAAATATCGATATTAGTGGGTGAACTACAGTCATCCACTAAATCATTTATCTCTTCTTAACTTTTCTTACGGTACATTAAATTGAGCAAACGTCGAGTTGTAATAACTGGATTAGGCGCAGTCACTTGCTTAGCCAATACAGTCTCAGAAACTTGGGATGGTATTATTAACGGCAAAAGCGGCATCAGTGCTATAGATTCCTTTGATATTTCTCCCTTTGCCAGCACCTTTGGTGGCGTCATAAGAAACTTTGACGTTAGTCAGTATGTTCCTGAAAAAGATGCTAAACGTATGGATGGCTTCATTCATTATGGTATAGCGGCTGGATCTCAAGCGATTGAAGATTCGGGCATTGAAATTACAGAAGCCAACGCTGAACGTATTGGCGTAGCCATCGGTTCAGGTATAGGCGGCATTACAGGCATTGAAGAATGCTATGCCACTTATGAAAAAGGTGGGCCTAGGCGTATTTCACCCTTCTTCGTACCTGGCAACATTATTAACATGATTTCAGGCAACCTTTCCATTAAATATGGATTAAAAGGCCCTAACTTTGCCATTGTTACAGCCTGCACTACAGGCACTCATAACATTGGTGATGCTGCACGTTTAATTAAATATGGCGATGCTGACGTAATGATCGCTGGTGGAGCAGAACGCTGCACCACCTCACCCACAGCGATGGGGGGATTTGCTTCCGCAAAAGCACTGTCTCGAAGAAACGATAATCCACAAGCCGCCAGCCGGCCATGGGACAAAGACCGTGATGGCTTTGTATTAAGTGATGGCGCAGGCGTGGTTGTACTTGAAGAATTAGAACATGCTAAAGCGCGTGGCGCTAAAATTTATGCCGAATTAGTCGGTTATGGTATGAGCGGCGACGCTTATCACATCACCACTCCTTCAGCAGGCGGAGAAGGTGCAGCAAGATGTATGGTTAATGCCTTACGTGATGCTGGCGTTAACGTTGATAACGTTGATTACATTAATGCTCATGGCACCTCAACACCCGCAGGTGACATAGGCGAAACTCAAGCTATGAAAGCCGCTTTAGGTGAACATGCCTATAAGGTCGCCATTAGCTCCACAAAATCAATGATTGGTCATATGTTAGGAGCTGCAGGTGGTATTGAAGCGGTTATTACGGCACTCAGTATCAAAAATCAAATTGCTCCAGCCACGATCAATCTTGATAATCAAGATCCTGAATGTGATCTCGATTATGTAGCCAATACCGCAAGAAATATGAAAATAGACATAGCGATGTCTAATTCCTTCGGCTTTGGCGGCACTAACGGCTCTTTGGTTTTCAAACGTTACGAATAAAATAAAGGCGCGCTTATCGTGTCCTTACTCAACATGTTAATTAATGGCCTTTATAGCCATCAAATTGATCAAACAGATAGAGGCTTTCAATATGGCGATGGTTTATTTGAAACTATCGCCATAATCAATGGACAAGCTGTTTTTTTAGATCAGCATTTAGCACGCCTACAAAAAGATTGTCATCGTCTTAAAATCCCCTACCCCGGCACTGAACTACTAACACTAGAAGTAGAGCAACTTGCTAAAAATGCAAGCAAGGCTGTACTTAAAATCATACTGACTCGTGGTGTCGGTGGACGCGGCTATCGCCAACCCGACCCTATTAAAACGACGCGTGTTTTAAGCTTATACCCTTATCCTGATTATCCTGATAGCTATAAAAATCAAGGTATCCACGCCCGATTTTGTGATATTCGCTTAGGATTAAATCCAGCCTTAGCGGGGATTAAACATCTTAATCGGCTTGAGCAAGTCTTAGCGCGATCAGAATGGTCGGATCTGGCTATTCAAGAAGGCATCATGCTCGACTTTAATGACCATGTCATTGAAGGCACAATGACTAACCTTTTTTATATTAAAGACGACAGCATTTATACCTCAGCACTCACCTTAAACGGTGTTTCTGGCATTATGCGCAGCAGCATCATCATGCTTTGCGCTCGTCATCAACTGACTGTCATTGAGCACGACTTTAACCAAGAGGCTCTTTTAGCGGCTGATGAAATCTTTGTCTGTAACTCTATTATCGATATTTGGCCGGTCACGGAACTTGCTGACATAAACTTACCGGTAGGCGAGAAAACACAGCAGATACAAAGGTGGTTAGCTCAATTTCAAGACGAACAGTCCAATCAAGAACAACCTATTGCTGAACAAAAAATTGATCATAGTATTTTCTACAAGAGTGCTGATAACCTAACAAGATCAATTATCAGTTGTTCACGTAGACGAGTTTTCATAGCGATAGTTACGCTCTCTTTAGCCATACTTAGCGCATGGCTTAGTTTAGACTATCAAAAAGCCCTACACCAACCGGCGGTACTGAGTAAGACAGTAACTATTGAAATCACTAAAGGGGATTCTTTTAAGAAAATTACGACTAAGCTATTGGAGCAACAGGTCGTCTTTAAACCTTTTTGGTTTAGAGTCATTACGCTTGTGAACAAAACGTCCAATAAACTTAAAGCGGGCGAATATGAGCTATCGCCTAATCTGACTCTACCCGAAATAATAGACTTGTTTGTACAAGGAAAAACTAAACACTACGCCATTACTTTTCCAGAGGGTTGGACGGTTAAAGACCTTTTAGAGACCGTTAAAAACAATGCCCATCTTGAACATAGCCTAACTAGCAGTACCCCAGAGGAGGTCATGACCCAACTGGGTATTACTGACGCTCATCTTGAAGGTCTATTCTTTCCTGATACTTACTTTTTTGAAAAACACAGCACCGATATCGAGCTCTTAAAAAGAGCCTATAAGAAAATGGAACAGGTACTCGAACAAGAATGGAAAAATAGAGCCGATAACTTGCCACTAAAAACGCCCTATGAAGCATTAACTTTAGCCTCTATTATTGAAAAAGAAACCGCAGCGGTTACAGAAAGAACCTTAATTTCCGGTGTATTTAGCCGTCGCCTTGAAACAAACATGTTGTTACAAACAGACCCTACCATCATTTATGGCATGAAGGACAATTACCAAGGCAATATTACTCATAATGACTTAATAACAGCTACACCTTACAACACCTATATTATTAAAGGTCTACCCCCTACACCTATTGCTATACCAGGGAAAGCGGCTATTAATGCGGCGCTACATCCTGACAGCAGCAACAATATTTATTTTGTCGCACGCGGTGATGGCACTCATGTTTTTTCTGCAACATTAGAAGAACATAATCTAGCAGTTGATAACTTTCAAAGGAAGAAACCATGATCAGAGGTAAGTTCATTACCCTAGAAGGAGGAGAGGGTGTTGGCAAAACAACCAATCTACATTTTATTAAAGACTATATAGAAGAGCATAACATCTCAGCCGTTGTCACTCGCGAACCAGGCGGAACCCCGCTCGCTGAAAAAATTCGCCAACTATTACTAGATAATGAGAGTGAAGCTGTTTCAGAAACCACTGAACTTTTACTCATTTTTGCTGCTCGCGCTCAACATATCAAGCATGTTATTGAGCCCGCCTTAGCTCAAGGCTCTTGGGTGATTTGTGATCGATTTACTGATGCGACTTACGCTTACCAAGGAGGGGGTCGTAATATGCGCAATAGCACCATTGAATCCTTAGAAAATTGGGTACAAGGAACACTAAGACCCGATTTAACAATCTTACTCGATGCGCCTGTTGAAATTGGTTTAGAGCGAGCTAGACAACGCAGCGCTTTTGACCGCTTTGAATCAGAAAAAATTAACTTTTTTGAACAGGTCAGACGTGCTTATTTATTACAATTAGAACTAAACCCTCAACGTATTAAACTTATTAAGGCTAACCAGCCCCTTATTGATGTACAAAAATCATTGATAGACCTGATTGGGCCCTTACTAAAATGAGCGTACTTCCTTGGCTACAGCCCCACTGGCATCATCTGTGTGATTATAGCTCTCAAAACCGTGTACCACAGGCCTTACTGATTAGCGGTAACAAAGGTCTGGGTAAGTTACAACTGGCCACTCAATATGCAGCCAGCTTATTATGTGCTAACCCACAACCTAGCGGCTTAGCATGTGCTCATTGCAATAGCTGCTTGCTCTTCAAAGCACAAACTCACCCTGATTTTATTCAGCTTCAACCTGAAGAACCCGTAAAGACTATTACCATTGGGCAAATTCGTCAGCTAATCTCACGGTTAACCTTAAAACCTCAGTTTGATAAGTATCGCGTTATTATTATCCATCCTGCCGAACTTATGAACAAAGCGGCCGCCAATGCTTTCTTAAAATATCTGGAAGAACCTACTGAGCGCACAGTGGTTATTTTAATTACACACAAACCCACTCGCTTACTGCCGACCATTGTTAGTCGCTGTCAAAAACTAATCATTAATCAGCCCGATATTTCCATCATCAACTCTTGGCTAAAACAACACACTGAACAACACGATGTTAACTTATTGCTCAATCTAGCCCAAGGCTCACCTTTATTAGCCTTGCACTATGCTAAAGAGGACACATTGAGCCTTAGAAAGGATTGTTTCGAGGCATGGATCAATATTAGCAACCAACGTAACCATCCTGTGATAGTGGCAGAAAATTGGTTTAAACTAACGGCTCCCTCTTTATTAACATGGTTGACAACATGGGTTATTGATTTAATTAGATGCCACTATCCGACTAGCTCAACGGTCTTATATAATCCAGATTTTAAAGATCGTTTACAACGCTTAACTGAGAAAATAGATCTCAAAGATTTATATGAATTATATGACTTAGTGCTAATGAGGCAAAAACTCTTAGACACCTCTATTAATAAACAATCACTCTTTGAAGAAATTTTAATCACCTGGGCTGATCTTAATCTCAAAACACAAAAATAATAGCCGTGACTTCTAAAGAAAATACCTTATCTATTAGCATTACCGACAAAAATGCTTTGTATGCGGCTTATATGCCATTTGTTATTAATGGCGGCCTATTTATTGCAAGCAATTTGCCTTATGAAATGGGACAAGAAGTGTCCCTATTATTAACGTTAATGGATGAAATTGAGCCATTGGCTATTTCAGGCAAAATCATTTGGACGACCCCCCCTCACTCGGACAATTATAGACCTAGCGGAATAGGCATACAATTTAGTAAAAATGATAACAGTAACGTTCGTAACAAAATAGAAACCTATTTGGCCGGCACTTTAATGTCCGATCGCTCAACCTTTACTATGTAACCCTAAGCTATGCTAATAGATTCACATTGCCACTTAGATCGTATTGATCTAACTCCTTATCAAGATGATTTTGCCTGCTTTATGCAAGAAGCCAGCGCACAAGAAATTGACCATCTTTTGTGTATTGCCATTGATCTGGAATCTTATCCGGCGATGGTTGATTTAGTCTCCCCCTATCCACAAATTTCTCTGACGGTCGGCGTACACCCCAATGTACAAGATGGCAAAGACCCCAGCTTAGAGGAACTTATTGTGCTTGGGCAAGCGGATAAAGTCATAGGCATAGGTGAAACAGGGCTTGATTACTTTCGCAGCGAAGGTGATCTTGAATGGCAACATGAGCGCTTTAGAACCCACATTCGCGCAGCTAAAGCCCTCAAAAAACCGTTAATCATCCATACGCGTGCCGCTCAAATTGACACCTTGCGTCTATTAAAGGAAGAAAATGCCGGTGAAGTCGGTGGCATTATTCATTGTTTTACTGAAGACTGGGATTTTGCCCAAAAAGCCTTAGATTTAAATTTCTATATTTCTTTTTCTGGCATAGTCACTTTCAATAGCGCTCAAGAGATTAAAGACGTGGCCAAAAAAGTCCCCGCTGACCGATTTCTAATTGAAACAGATTCACCCTATTTAGCCCCCATTCCGTTTCGAGGTAGAACCAATTACCCCACTTATGTCCGTTATGTAGCAGAACACCTCGCTGAATTACGAGGCACCTCACTGACTAAAATTGCCGACCTATCTTCTCAAAACTTTCATAATCTTTTTTTCTAGCAACCCTCTAAAATCAGCGCATAGCATGAGCCGACCTTAGTAGGCGCATCATCATAAACGATGCGCTTTACTTTGTTCAGCACATCCTATGGCCCTGGTTCAGTATAAGGATTCAATTTGTTGTGTAGTTAATTTTGTTAATCTAGCTATGGTAGCAATATCGAAGCCTTCTGCTTGCATCGCTCTAGCTGTTTCAAATTTCTCCT
>CAIVYW010000222.1 GCA_903910205.1 uncultured Methylococcaceae bacterium
CAGCATTATCTAAAATGCACTGATAAGACCATGACAATATGGCTTAAAAACCCTCATTCTTATTTGACATAATCGCTAATTATACGCAATCTGCTGGGTGCTGGGTGCTGTCTGCATTATGTTGCGCGGATTATCTCGATTATCTCAATTAGTATATATAATGCTAAGTTGTTGATTTATATAGGGATTTTTTTGCCTATTAAAAAAGAAAAAGGGGGTCATTAATATTCCCCCACCACGCAACTTCGTTAGCAAAACTCAAAAAGCTACCCGCATACAGCAAAAAAGCTAAATATAAAACCCCAAAAAAATTTTTATAAATTTCATACTGCAACACATTCTTTTACACTAGGTAAATCTTGTTTGACATAATTTGTGCTTTTTATAAAAATGCACTAATATTCACCTTATTTACGAGGAAAAAGGGAAGAATATGAAGATATTTGGGCTACCAGCCAATTTTTTCTCTATTGAAGTAAAAGTAGATCGAATTGTTGCTACTGAAGAAGAACTCGGTAAAATTTTCGATGCCTCTTTTAAAGGCATTACAGGAAACTCTCTTGCACTCGCTTCAGGCTTCATGCCTAAAGCATTTGCCGTATTGCGCGAATCAGATGAAAACGTAGCGAACGCTATTTCAATCGGGACTGCCATGAATGAGATGATGCTATCTACTGTAGCCAATGAAAAAGCAATAGATGAACGCGATTTAAAAGCGTTACAGTTTTTACTGACCCACAAACACAACTGGAAACCAGCTAGACCAGACAATGACGCAAACGGCGATGTAACCATCAACGTAAGAAATTGGCTACCTGATCCAGAAATTAATGACAACTGAAATTGGTTTTAATTTGCCCATATTGCATGAAGGGCAAGAAGCGCTATTCAAACAACAAAAACGTCTAAACGTAACAAGGTGCGGACGGCGTTGGGGTAAGACTCGATTTTTAGAATGGCTGGCGGCAAGAGGCGCGGCAAACGGCAAGTCTGTTGGAATCTTCGCGCCCGAGCACAAACAGTTAGCAGAGCCGTGGGATCACTTGCGCGATATGCTCGACCCCATCATCAAAACGGCAAACAAGAACGAAGCCACGATGAAGCTAATCGGCAAAGGCAAGATTGACTTTTGGACGTTAAATGATAATGAATTAGCTGGGCGCGGACGCGAGTATGACTTAGTGCTGATTGATGAAGCTGGATTTACTAAGTCCCCGCAAATGAAAGATGATGTATGGTTCAAAGGAATCAAGCCGACCATGCTTACAACCCGCGGAATAGCGTGGGTGTTCAGTACGCCAAACGGCGTTGATCCAGACAACTTCTTCTATGCGGCGTGTAATGACGACAGTTTGGGATTTGCAACCTTCCATGCGCCAACCAGTACAAACCCTTATGTACCACTAGATGAGCTAGAACGCGAAAGAGTCCGCAACCACCCGATGGTGTTCCGTCAAGAATATTTGGCTGAGTTCATTGATTGGTCAGGAATTGCGTTCTTCTCCGTAGACAAACTGCTGGTCAACCATGAGCCAATTCAGTACCCCGAAAAGTGCGATTCTGTGTTTGCCGTAATGGATTGCGCGGTAAAAGGTGGCAAAGAGCATGACTCAACTGCGGTAATCTACTTTGCATACAATGAGCATTTAGGCATACCTTTAACAATTTTAGATTGGGATGCGGTCAATATTGACGGCGCTCTGCTAGAAAACTGGATTCCTAGCGTGTTTAGCCGATTGGAAGAATTGGCAAGGCAATGCAAGTCGCGCAACGGCGTGACAGGGACATTTATCGAAGATACTGCCGCTGGGTCGATTTTGCTCCAACAAGGTAGAAACAGAGGATGGAACGTCCATGAGATTGATAGCAAGTTAACTCAGTCTGGCAAAGACGAACGTGCAATCAACGTGTCTGGCTATTACCATCAAGAAAAAATGAAAATTAGCGAATATGCGTTTAACAAAACCATGACGCTCAAAGGAACAGCCCGAAACCACTTATTAACCCAACTAGCAAACTTTCGGATTGGCGACAAAGAAGCTTTTAAACGTGCCGATGATCTA
>CAIVYW010000223.1 GCA_903910205.1 uncultured Methylococcaceae bacterium
AAATGAATAATATCAATATTATTTAATTTAGCAAATCGATAAATATAGACCATTCGCTGATAATAATTTAAATCTTTAGGAATTATTTTTATTCTATTTGATTCTTCTTGCTCCCATTCTACAAGCAAAAAGAAGTCAATTTCTTTCACCGATTGAACTATATTATAAACAACTCTTTCAGTTCCTCCATGTGCAGGTGGATAATTTTTTGCACCAACATGTAATACTTTAATCATAATTATCTAAATTTAGTGAGTATAAATATTATTGTTTCAGACTACTTTCATTTCAAATACTCTAAGATACCCATCGACCATATTATCAACAGTAAACACTGAAGAGCGTCTCAATGCTAAGGCTTTTAATTCTTGACGGTATTCTGTTGAGTTTTTTATTTGATTAATTGACTCGATCCAAATTGCAGTATTATCCAAAGGTAGTAATTTACCCGCAATATAATCATTTTTTTCATCAAATAACACATCGCGTTGTGAAGGAACATCACTATCCAAGATTGGTAAGCCGGCATGCAATGCCTCAACTAAAGCATTACTCATTCCTTCAAATAACGAGGGCATAATAAAAACATCTATTGAATTAAGAAAATCAGGTATATTATCTGTCTTTATCTCTGGAATAAATATGATTTTGTCTAGCAATCCAAGAGTCCTTGCTTTACTAATTATACTATCCTGCAAATGTCCCTTTCCGACTAAAGCCAATACAACATCATTTGTATTTTTCAATAACTCTAGCATAAATACATGATTCTTTGCTTGAACGAATCTACCGACATTCCCTAAAACAAAAGCATCTCTTGGAATGTCAAACAAGATCCTTGAATCCGTTTTTGACATCGTTGGCTTTATATAATCTAAACCATTATTTACTATTGTAATTCTTGAGAAAGCAGTTTTACTATAATAATTAAATGACATTTTCGTTGATTTCGAAACAGCAGTTACCCAAGAATAGATACCAATTTCAGCAAACAGCTGATCTAATTTCTTTTGAACAAAAGACAATTCTTGAGAACTTTCAGTCCGATGAGATGCAACTCTTATTTTAACGCCACATAAAAAAGCTATTAACTGGCCTAATATATTAGCTACCGGTAAAAACGACAATACAACATCGGGTTTATTCGTTTTTATAAACCGGTAAGTTTTAAACAGAGTTATTAAGAATCCAATTATTCCTTTAACTTTCTTGTTGTACAACATTATTGGGGCCTCTTGCGAAAAGTCCTGACACTTGCGATGCATAAACACGCAATGAGCATCTAGACCTCTCGATAATAATGCAGCATTTAATCGAAGTGCGACTCGCTGTGCTCCACCGGGTTCGTAGTTTGAGCATAAAATAATTATTTTCATTTGTTCAACAGTTTTATTATTACGTTTCAAGTAAGCCAATTATTTTCAATTACTTTTCTCGGGCAGACAATCGTTTTGTATTAATAGCTGGGTAAAGTGGACCCCATTGTCCAGACAAATATTCACCGAGTTTAAGATAGAGTGCTGTTTACATTACAGCTGAATGGCGCTGCCCCAGTTCTTCAGCAA
>CAIVYW010000224.1 GCA_903910205.1 uncultured Methylococcaceae bacterium
AGCGCAAGCGAAAATGAGATATGGGATACTGTGAAACAGCTAGGTGGTCGCGTCCATGAAGCGCGTTTGAAACACACTTATAAATATGTTCTACTTTTTACCGCTACCACCGCTATTGGCGTCATCTTAGGTCGAGAACTTTCGGTTTCACTCCATAATGCTTTTTTATTCCCCGATAAGCCACTAGCGCACTTTGATTACACGACGTTGCGTTGGATCGCTTATGCTATTGCTATTTATATACTGCCTATAGCGCTAGTCTTTGTTTTACGAACAGTTGCCTTTAGGCATCAGCGTGAACAGTCCGATCGATACTATGGCTTTTATATGGCAATGATGGTCACGGGATTTATCGTCAGTACGTCAGTATCGACTTTGATTCTCGAGTTAACGTTCTACCAAAGAGATTATTTTAATTTTCTGGACAGTTTTATACAGCATATACGATGGGGTATCTTGCCCGCGTTGGTCTGTGGTTTTGTGGCCTATCGAATGGATACGCCAGTAAGCGAATCGGAGGCTTTAGGTAAACTAATGATGACTGCGATATTGCGTTTTCTTGGCTGGGGAGGCGTTGCTGTCATCTTTATGCTTTATGCAACCGATGACTTGACTATTCAAGAACCGAATTTGCGTTTCACTCTTGTAGGCACTGCTTTCTTCGTAGTCGGTCTCTTGGGTGCCGTTGCCCGCTTTAAGACAGCGATGCAGGAGGATTGATTCTATACCTAAGAATCAGACTATAACTACTAATGGGGTAATGAGTGACGGATCTTAATATCCCAGTGCATATTAAATGGCAATACCAGGACGGGAGTATCGGCGGGCCTATTTCCTGCAGTTCTTATACTGCGGCTCTAAAAGTTATCGGCTGCATGAAGGATACTCAATCTTCATTAGAATCTATTAATAGCTATTGGATAGAAAGCATTGCTCCAGAATTAACGTTTAAACAACGTGTATAGAAACAAATTTCAAAATATTAACAGCTATAAATGAACAATGATTCTAATGCTTCCTAGGTCTACGTGCACCGATATAATGCTTCTGCCAATATTGGTTGTTAAGGCTGGACACTAGTACTTTTCCGGTCTTTTGACTAGGCGCGTGGATGAATTTATCGTTGTTGATGTATATGCCAACATGAGAAAACGATTGCTCATCGGTATTGAAAAACACTAAGTCGCCAGAAATAATGTCATCCTTTGGAATTTGCGGTAAATAAGTCGCCATATCCTTTACGGTGCGCGGTAAGTTGATGCCTTGTTTCTCATAAACATATTTAACAAAACCACTGCAATCAAAACCTTCTTCTGGTGAGGCCTTGCCATAACGATACGGTGTGCCTTGAAGGCTAAGGGCAAGATGTGTTGCGGGTGATATTTGTGTGCTGGGTTTGATGTCGGGTGTGGTGGCGCAACCGGAAAGTAAGCTTAGGATTGCTAATAATAAAAAGCCTATAACCGTGCTGTTCATCTTAAAGGCCCTATAAATAGAGATTAGAGAAAACGAGTTATTAATGTCTGCAGCTAATGTGTTCATGAGTTTTTAGCTTAACCACTGTTTTTGAAGTTTATCTTTATTTAATGCCAGCCACTGTAAGGCAATAATCGGAATCGCTGATTCGATTTCATTATTTTCTAACATTACATAGGCGTCTTTAAAGTCTACGGCTCGTACTAAAATATCTTCATCTTCATGGTCTAAGCCATGTATGCC
>CAIVYW010000225.1 GCA_903910205.1 uncultured Methylococcaceae bacterium
CTTCGTAGCACATGATCGGTAACTTTTGCTCAAGACGAGTAAGATTTAACGACAAAGACTTGTTCCCGACAAAGCGACATTCACCGGCAAAACCACCTAGTTTCTGGCTTATGTCCGGTGTCACTTTGAGCCTGAACTTGAAGGCTTTGCGTAGGGTTTTTTTCATGTTGCTATACTAGCACCCATTTTGTTTAACTCATGAAAATTAATCAGTACCTTAAACAACAATGAACGCCATAATGATTACTTGTGCGAACTGAGCCGCTTACATCCCCGCCCTGAAGAGACGGGGTTTTACGCTATACATGGATAAGTGTGTAACACAAATTTAACCTGTTCTAATCGCTGCAGGCGGTGTTTGTCCATCTAATATCGGCAAGGGCTTATCAGCCCAGCCCTCATAAAGGTTATGGATTGCAGCCTTAATAACTTCAGTGAACAACTCTGGCGGCAAGGATGCTGGTTGCTGTTTTTTTATGGACTTATTCTTCTGTGAATTAGCCATCATGCCTTGAGGGTTAGATATTTCACGACTGACAAAGGCAACGGCGATACTTTTCGAACAGCCAATTTATAGCTCTGGAGGCGGCACCTGAGTAACTATTTGCCAACTTAGCTTCTTCAAACTTTAAGCAGCACTGCTTATATTTTTTTCCACTGCCACAGAGACAGGGAGGGATCGTTGCGTCCCAAATTCTTCATATTTATGTCTAATCCATTTATTAAAAGAGGATTTCATACTATCAAATAATGGCAATTAAACATCAGAATTAAATTAATATTGAATATCCTGTTAAAATACCCTATTAAATTTATGAGACTGTGATGACAAAATCAGAATTAATCAGTGTGCTTAATAAAAAGTTACCTGACATTGAATTTTATACTATTGAGGCCGCTGTAAACTGCATGCTAATGCATATGTCAACGACTTTGGAAGAAGGCGGCAGAATTGAAATACGAGATTTTGGCAGTTTTGATTTACATCGCAGACCTCCGCGTCTTGCGCGTAACCCAAAAACAGGCGAATCGGTGAACTTACCCTCAAAAACAGCAGTACACTTTAAGCCAGGTATGCAAATGCGAAATCGCGTAAATGCGTCGCGTAACAACTGCGATATTATTGAGTAACTTAGCAAAGGGACTCACTGCCATTAAGTTAAGAAAAAATTATTATAAAGCAAATACTTATGTTAACACCCCCCTAACCCCCCTCTACAAAGGGGGGGGTAGTATATTCTTCGCTTTCTTTGCTTAACTTGTAAGAAAAAGAGCCTCCCCCTTTGAAAATGGGGACTGAGGGGGATTTTTAAAATTCACAACATAATGATTATTAATACCTTATTCCTTAACTTAATGGCAGTGAGCAAAGGGACTGCCAACTTAAAACAGGACAGCTTAGCTTAATCGTTCACTTTTAGACAAGGTTCTCCTAAGCGCAGGCGAAGGATTAAGTTACGACGATTCGATGCAATGCTACGATGATTCGCCGCAATGCGCTGGTGCTAAAAATAAAATTGAGCTTAAAGGCTTCCGCCTTAAGAACAGTAGAATCTTTAGTTTTTCAAAGATCATTAAAAGTAGAATGTAATGTACTTTATAGATACCCGACCTTTTGCATACATTGCCTTACTATTGGCATTAACGACCGTGAACGTTGCTCATGGCGCTATCTTTGAATGGAGCAACAACGAAATTCAATATTTATATGGTAACGGTTATCGCAAGCCCAATAATCCTAACCAAATCAGTCAGTCTACCATTACTATCACGCATGCCGACCGTTGGTCGCTGGGGCGTAATTTCTTTTTCATGGATACTTATATCAGTGATGCGGGCCAATCACCTCAAACCACAGTTTATGGTGAGGCATACAGCTATCTAACCTTGGGTAAAATACTGGGCAAAGATCTATCACTGGGTCTCTTTAAAGATATCAATGCCGTAACTGGGTTTAATGCGGGCGAAACCATTAATAGCACTAGGAGTAGCTCTCGTATTTTTTTATATGGGCTCAGTTTAGAATTCAAGCTCCCCGGTTTTAAATTATTCAACTTAGATGTACTACAACATGATCAGTTTGAAACGCTGCCCAATGGCAACTCGTGGCAGTTCACACCCATTTGGATATTTCCTTTTAGCATTGCTGGAACAAAATGGAGCTTAGAGGGCTTCACTGATTTTATTGGCAAAAAGAACCCTGGCTACGCATTTAATATACTGGCTCAACCGCAGTTACGCTTAGATATAGGCGACTTATTGGGCAAAAGCGGACATTTTTATGCTGGCTTAGAATATCAATATTGGCACAATAAATATGGTATTCAAGGCTTAAACGAAAACTTACCACAAGCACTGCTATTGTTCAAATATTGAGTTTATGGCTGGAATTAACAGGCTACCAACTTAAGGCCGAGCAGATGCTAGGCTTAACCGTTTACCCTGAGCTTGTTGAAGGATGAGCGCTTAAGCCGCTCATGATTCGACAAGGCTCTCCTGACTCACCATGAAAGACTTAACCTCAAACTGTCCCACCTTACGTTGGTAGCCACATTTTTGAAACAAACATGTTGTAAGCGACATTCGTCGAATTTATATTCAAGACTGTCGCGACAATAATAGGTAAATACACCCACTTTCGACCCTACAAAATTAATTGAAACAGATGATATTAATAAGGATCAGTAAGATTATTGACGACTTAAAGACGTTGAGTAAATTTAACACTCAGCTAATACCTATCATCATTATGGCTGTTGCCTACTTTATAGCCGGAAAATTCGGCCATGCCTTAGCGATATCCTTGGGCTATTATGCTTCGCCTATTTGGCCTCCTGCTGGCATTGCCTTGGCGGGTATTTTAATGTACGGAAAGCGCGTTTGGCCCGGTATCTTGCTAGGCGCATTTCTGATTAATGGCTTTAACCCTATCACGGCAAGCTTCAGTTCAGCAAACTTCAATTCATTATTAACAACACTAGTCATCAGCAGCGGTGCGACGCTGCAAGCTCTAGCCGGTGCCTATACGGTTAAGCGCTATGCTGGCTTTCCAAACGCACTGACGCGCGAAAAGGAAATCTTATGGTTTCTGTTATATGGTGGCATGTTAAGCACACTGATCAATTCAACGTTATCCATATCCATGTTGGTTGCTACTGGGCAAGTACCACTGGCAAATGCCCTAAACAATTGGCTAACTTGGTGGTCTGGAGATGCCTTAGGGGTGATCATTTTTACCCCACTCGCTTTTGCTTGGCAGCTATACAACACCGATGATTGGCGACATCGACGACTAGCGATAACGCTACCTATACTGTCGATGCTTGTACTAACGGTAGCGGCTGTTATTTATGAAACACAATCTAGCAATGAACGCATCCAATTGGAGTTCGACCAACAAGTTGAAGATCTCAATCATTCACTAAAAACAGGATTTGCTAAGTATGTCCATATTTTATACACGCTGCAAAGTTACTACGCGGCCTCAATGGACGTTGGTAACGAAGAATTTAGTCGCTTTACCCACTTATTATTGGCCGATACTAAAGGCATACAAGCCTTAGAATGGGCACCGATCATTAAGGCTTCTGAGCGCGAGACTTTCGAAAAAAGACTTCAACATCAGAGCAAAGCAAACTTTCAAATCACTGAACGAGACGCGCTTAAAACCATGGTGCGCGCTAAAAATCGCCCCATTTATGTACCTATTACGTTTCTTGAACCTTACCAAGGCAATGAGCCGGCCTTAGGTTATGACTTTTACTCCAATCAAGAACGACAAGATGCCCTGAATAAAGCGACCATCACCGGTGAGCTTGCCATAACGTCTCCGGTTGAACTGGTACAGGAAAAAGCTAAGCAAGCAGGTGTAGTGGCTTTTATGCCCATTTACCATAACGGTCTTCCTGTGCAATCGCAGCAAGAAAAGCAGCTCGCTATTTCCGGCTATGCCGTTGGCATCTTTAGGGTTCAGGACATGGTTAGTGCGATATTAAACCATAAAAGTAACAAAGGATTATCTTATCGCTTGATCGACAGCTCCGCTATGCCTGCCAATCAACTACTGTTTTCCAGTAATGAGCCCTTTCCTTCGCCCCTAGTGATACAGCAAAAATCATGGTTCAGCGCCCAAAAAACCTTAAGCAGTCACCTTTCCCTACCCTTTGGCGGTCGAATCTGGCAATTTGAAATCGTACCTAAACAAGACTACTTTGTTACGCATCGTTCAGGGCATATGTGGCTGGTGATGCTAATAGGCTTACTATTGACCAGCTTAGTCACTCTGATTTCATTGGTAGCATCAGGACATACACGACGATTACAGCAATTGGTGGGCCAACGTACCCAAGAACTTGAGCAGCAATATAACCTTACCTATGCGGCATTAACAGAAAAAGAACAACTCCATGAGCGCTTAAACTTAATACTCGACGCTACCGGTGAAGGTATTTATGGTATTGGTCTGGACGGCAAGTGTATATTTATGAATATATCAGCATTAGCCATGCTGGGTTATGCTTCACAAGCAGAGGTTCTGGGTAAAGATCTACATCAACTACTTCATAATGCTCATGCGGATGGTTCGTTCTATGATGTCAAGCAATGTCCTATTTACAAAGCCTTGCAAGGTGAGGCCAGTGCCGCTGTAGATACCGAGGTATTCTGGCGCAAAGACGGCAGTCATTTTTTTGTTGAATACCAATCGCATCCCATTAAAAAGAATAAAAAAATCATTGGCTGCGTAGTGAGTTTTATGGACATTACTGACCGTAAACAAAATGAAGCACTACTTATGGCAGCAAAAGAAAAGGCTGAAAAACTCGCCAAGACAAAATCACAGTTTCTAGCCAATATGTCCCATGAAATACGCACGCCGATGAATGCGATCATCGGCTTCTCTGATCTGGCTTTGTTTGATGAGATGCCCACAAAGACGCATACTTATGTACAGGACATCAATACCGCCGCCAACCATCTAATGACTATCCTTAACGATATTCTGGACTTATCCAGGCTCGAAGCAGGACGCCTGAGTATTATTCCCGCACCTTTTCATTTAGATGATCTGCTCACGTCTATCCACAATCTATTTCTTAAGGCTGCACAGGCAAAAAGCCTAGTTTTAAACTTAGATATTGAAAAAACCATCCCCGATACGTTGATAGGCGATAGTATACGCTTGAGACAAGTGCTGATTAATCTGCTGGGTAATGCCATCAAATTTACAAAACAAGGCGAAGTTACCTTACGCATTACCCTGCAACAACTAAGCACTAGCGAAGCACAGTTATTATTTTCTATTATCGATACTGGTATCGGCATTGATGCGGAGCAGCAAGATAAATTGTTTCAACCCTTTAGTCAGGTAGACGATGGTTTTTCCAGAAATTTTGAAGGTACGGGACTCGGGTTAGTGATCAGTCAAGAACTGGTACAGCTCATGGGGGGTAACATTACCTTAGTCAGCACCCCTGGATTAGGCAGCTGTTTTAGCTTTCAATTGCGCGTACCGTTGCTGTCCTTATCGACGATTGATACTTTTAAGCCAACCCTAGAAATGCAAGCAGCAGAGCTAAACGGTATTAAAATTTTAGTGGCAGAAGATGATGCCTTCAACCAGAAGATTATTAATGAGGTCATTAAACGCTACGGTGCTAGCGTAACCTTAGCCGATAATGGTTTAGAGGCATTAGCAGCCTTGGAGCAAGGTTCTTTTGATATCGTGTTAATGGATTTACACATGCCCGCCATGGATGGTTACGAAGCCACCCTAGAAATCCGTAAAATACCACGCTATGCACAGTTGCCGGTGATTGCTTTTAGCGCGAGCGTAACCGATGAAGATAGACAGCACTGCATAGACGCAGGCATGAATGATTTTGCTGGCAAACCCATTAATAAAAAAGAGTTATTAGCGACATTAGAGCGCTGGATAAAGCGGTAAAGGTTAAGCTCAGTTAACGTCCAA
>CAIVYW010000226.1 GCA_903910205.1 uncultured Methylococcaceae bacterium
CATAGCCATGACAATCTCTCTTTGCTAGGTTTGTTTGGGTCAGTATGCACCTTATAATTGAGAAAATCTGGTTTAGCTGAAGCATCTTGCTAATCAGGTAAATCCATTAACTGTTGTTTAATCCGTTATGAGATTATTTACTTAGAAATCCTCCCTAGATATTTCATTAAGGACTATAGGTCTTTAACTATAAATTCATATATTACAATAAATTAGCGTCAGTTACTACTGACGTTAAAGAAGTCTACATATTATATATAGCTCGATTTCAAGAACTTAGTCAGCAAGTAATCACTTTATAGTCGCAAAAAAATGCTTACGAAACAAAAATGCGACATTAACCAAGGCTATCATCACCGGCACTTCGATTAAGGGTCCTATTACTGCTGCAAACGCAGCACCACTGTCGATACCAAATACCGCGATGGCGACTGCGATAGCTAATTCAAAATTATTACTAGCGGCTGTGAAAGCCAGTGTAGTGGTCTTGCCATAATCAGCCCCCACCGCTTTGCCCATCGCAAAACTAAGCAAAAACATCACCACAAAATAAATCAACAAGGGTATGGCGATACGCACGACATCCATAGGCAATTGCACGATCAACTGTCCTTTTAAAGAAAACATTACCACGATGGTAAACAACAACGCGATCAATGTGAGTGGACTAATTTTAGGAATGAAAATCTGCTGATACCAGTCTTTACCCTTAGCACGAATGAGCAAGAAACGCGTCAGGAATCCGGCCATAAAAGGCATGCCTAAATAGATGAACACACTTTGGGCAATATCAACGATACTGATAGCCACGCTGTGACCTTCCAAGCCTAGTAGAGGTGGTAGCACCGTAATAAATAGCCACGCATAGACACTGTAAAATAAGACTTGGAACACACTGTTAAAAGCCACTAAGCCCGCCGCATATTCATTATCACCCTGCGCTAATTCGTTCCAAACAATCACCATAGCTATACATCTGGCCAGACCAATCAAGATCAAACCGGTCATATAGTCAGGATAATCTCGCAGAAAAACCAGCGCCAAGACGAACATTAACACCGGGCCGATTAGCCAGTTCTGTACTAAAGACACGCCTAAGAGCTTGCCATTACGAAACACTGCACCCAGCTCTTCGTAATGCACTTTGGCTAAGGGTGGGTACATCATTAACACTAAACCGATAGCAATCGGGATATTAGTTGTTCCCAGTGAAACCCTAGCATTTAAATTATTAACTTCATCAGGAAAAGCATAGCCTAAACTGACACCCACGGCCATGGCCATAAAAATCCATAAGGTTAGGTAACTATCGAGAAAAGCTAAGTGGGCTTTTGGACTATTTTCTAGGTTCATAAGTTTTTAAGGTAACAGGAGGCCAATACGATCCAGTTCGGCTTTGAGCCTAGCTGGGTCATTTTTTAATTTCGCAAGTGGCAGTGCCAAAAATTGCTCAATGCGATAGCGGAGTATGTTATAAGCCGTCATAAAAGCGGCATTAACTTCTTCTGCACTGCCCTCTACATGAGCGGGATCTTCCACACCCCAATGACTACGCATAACCGAGCCTAAATACGCAGGACAGATTTCATTGGCAGCATTGCCGCAAACACTAATAACAATATCCGGTATCAAGGGCAGATCATTCCAGGATTTACTGAAGTAGCCCTCAGTAGAAATACCTTGCTGTTCAAGCAAGGCCAGCGCACCGCTGTTGAGTCGGCCTAGCGGCTTGCTGCCAGCACTGATGGCATGCCAACCTTCTGGAGCAAGATGATTGAAAGTCGCTTCGCCAATCAGCGATCGGCAAGAATTACCCGTGCAAAGAAACAATACATTCATAATAAATCACTCTTTAAATAGAAAAAATCAGACGAGCTAGGGGCAAGACGACGCTTTATTCGCTTCGAAACAGAGTTCGGAATCAGCCGTGCAACATTCTGCCGTTAGATAATCAATGAGTGTCTGCATCAGAGTAAGATGAGCCCGATAACGCTGGTAGCGCCCTTCTTGAGTGACATTGATCAAACCGGCATGGCTCATGGCTTTGAGATGAAAAGATAAGTTATTGGGCGGTAAGTCCAAAATCGAGGCAATCTCACCGGCAACAAGTCCAGTAGGCGCATGTTTAACCAGTAGCCGAAATACGTCTAAGCGTATGCCAGAAGCGAGAGATTCAAAAATTTTTGTTGCGTGTCGTTTATCCATAGTTCGATTGTACAACAGTATTTGAACTATTGAAACACAAGGGTTGTTATTTTCCAGCCTGCGTTACCCACAACTCAATAGTAGGGTAGTACAAGGGCTAGTAAACTAAAAAATAATGCTCTATAGCATCCTCAGTGACCTTTGAAACCTCCTATAGGATGTGCTGAAGCTAGTGAAGCGCATCGCTCTATCATAATGATGCGCTTCACTTTGTTCAGCACATCCTATAAAAGCGGGGGGTATTACTGCGTCTTACCTAAGGTCTGTCTGGGATCGAGAGGCTATGTAGGGCTGGGCCGGGGTTGTATATAAGGCATAATTATATCTACATTTTGATTGCTGGGATTTCGCTGTCGTTACATCCCAGCATTTAGAACTGCGATTTACATTAGCCACCTCCCCTGACAAGCATAATTAACTATACTTTGTAGAGGGGAGCTGGAGGAATTTAATAACTACGGGGTGCAATTAACGACCACTTCATGGCTATAGTTACCAATCTCTTTGTCTTTAACAACATAAACTGCACAATAATAACGTAACTCAGGCTTACCGACTTCTAATAAAGGCCGTACATCCATAAAAGGTGAAATGCTGGCATAATGTAGCAACTGCCAATCTGCATCATTGTCACGCTTACTATAAATATTGACGCCATCACTATTATATTTACTGAAATTTAAGCTAACCACGCCGCCAGACAGATCAGTTCCGCTCAATTCGGGATGAGAGATACTCAAATCATGACGATCTCTCGCGCCTACAATACCTAGTTGAGCGCCCTGTCCATCGGTATAAGTAGCGCGTGCTTTAATCCTACGTGCCTCTGCCCTGATTAAATTTACCATATTATTTCGACTATCATTTTTATCAGCCGTCGCTTGTTTAGCCTGTGCTGCGGCATCATTAAGATGATCAATTTTAGCGTGAAAATCAGCATTAGCCTCTGTCAAGGCTGCTAAATCAACAACAGAGATTTCAGTATCGGTGCTGATTTGCATTACAAAATGATCAAACCAAACCAGTAAATCATTATCGGTAGTCGGTACAAAGTCAGACATAGTAAATTCCTTAATTTAGTGAATAAGCAGGTATAAAAAAAGTGACCGGTGACTAAGCAGTCATTAGCGGCCTTGGCTAGACCGACGACTAAGCTTTAACAGTCGTTAATTCAGATTTAGAACTTGTCGCGTAAGCTTTTGGAACCGTTATAACTGACTACAAAACCGTCTATGGCCTTATAGCGAAACTTAATTGTTGTCCAAAAACAAGCCATGACCGTTAAGCGAACTATAAATCCCGTAGAAAAAAGAACCATGAGCGTGGAATAACTTAAAAAACAGGGTCATAGACTTTCAATTAATTGACTTAGACGGTCTATTAGCTGTCATGAACGGTCAAAAAGTTGACCCTAACCTTCCAGTAAATGACCTCAGCTTGGCTTTGAAATTAAGGCAATGATCGTTAAGATTAGCGTATGGCCTACTAAAGCTAGCATCCTAACCACTCACTAACTTAAAGCCATCTATTAGCTAAAGCGATACTGGATTGAAAAGCTATGTTATTAACTAATAGACTTGGTCGCAGAGTTTATTCTCTATGCACTAAATCAGTCAATCCGTAGAACTACCAACTAAAAGCATTAACAGCAAAACAAAAACAATTACTGGCCCATAAATTGTAGGCAGTCGTTTTTTTAAGCCCATCAAGATAAGTAATTTTACGCATTTAAATTCGCCAATGTTTATGGCAATATTTAAGCATACTCAGATACTAAGGCATTCAATGCCTGACATGATAATGTCACTTTGAAAATATCTCAGCCATTCAACTACGCAATACGACTAACAACTCATGACCTTACGAACTATTATTTCTTGCAACCGATATAAGTTACGACGATTAAAATCAATAGAATTTAGGCGTAATGACTCGCTTTTTAGTTCAGATGGGCAACATATCTATTCTAGCTGTCAATCTGAAAATGCAGACTACTGTAAGACTTACGATGCTATGAGATATAAATGCCCTTAATAATCTTAAACATCTATGACAGCTCCTGTTATCTACAACAACGATTTATGCTTCTGCAGTCACTTCAATGCAACAATAAGAACCCTTTAAGACTATGAGCAAAAACCTAACTAGCACACTATGTTCAATCATGGTTATGGCTTTTATTTTTACAGGGCTTTTAACAGTAAAATCATTAGTCGACTTTACGATGAGTGGCCCTACCATTCAAAAAGAAATCACTGACAATTTCTTTGACTATGGCATTTATGCTGTTGCCAGATTAGCTTGTTGGGTTTTTCTGCTGAGTTGTTATTTAGCAAGCATTGGTGTATTTATTTATTTTTGCATAATATCCGCTTGTAATTGGCGTTATCGATGGCTTCTTGCTTTATTAAGCGGTATTGTTAGTTTTGTAGTCATTGTTTTACTGCAATTTTTTAAACATCTACTTTATAGTCCCTCTAGCATAATTTCCTCATCACTCTATCGTAATAATCGTCTCTATCCACTTTGGGAACAGCTATCACCTACATTATTAAATTTAGGGCAGTTATTATTGCTTAGCGCCTTAATGGTAATCATCATTTTTTGTCTGCTTAAATTAATACACCATAAAAGATGGCAACCTTTATCTTATATGAGCTTAAATTTAGCCTTTTTTTATCCATTGTTTTTGTCTATTGGCATTCAACCTAATTTTGAAGCCATCAAAGCACCTATACAGACACATGAAAAACCCAATATCATTATGATTGGCTCTGACACCTTACGCGCCGATCGCTTAGGTGCTTTTGGATACAAAAGAAACTTGACGCCCAATATCGATACTCTAGCAAAAGAAGGTGTGCAATTTAGCAATTTTTTTGTACCTATCGCTAGAACGGCACCTAGTCTTACGTCATTTTTGACCGGCACTTGGCCACATACCCATAAAATTCGGGATAATTATAATTCTGATGAAAAAGTAAATCTTCCGGTTAAAACACTACCCAATATCCTAGCCGAATCCGGCTATTACTCTGAGGCTATTACGGACTGGGCGGGTGCCGATCTTGGGAAAATTAAATTTGGCTTTAATAAGTTTTCTGGGCCGGATGATCAGTGGAATTTGAAATATTTAATGCGCCAAGGCCCTAAGGATATACGTTTATTTTTAACCTTATTCACTCAAAACGAGTTTGGCAAAACTTTTTTACCGGAACTGTATTATCTTGCTGGCATCCCTCTTACCAAAGAACTAGAGGCTTATACAAAACAGCGCATTAGCAGTCTGGCCTCATTAAACCAACCTTTTTTCTTAACTTTATTCACCTCAACGACGCATATTCCTTTTGGTTGTGAATATCCTTATTACTCTTTATACACCGACCCGACTTATCTAGGTGAATCAAAATTTCTGATGTCGGGACTTAGCACACCTTCCGAGATCATTAACAAGCAAGGTCAATCAAAAGAAGCTTTTGATCTTAAGCAAATCATTGATTTATACGATGGTTGCGTACACGATTTTGATGATACGGTAGGAGAACTTGTTAACCATATTAAAAAGATTGGTCTTGATAAAAACACTATCACTCGATGTTCAAGTTTTTGAGTTTTCTGACTTCTAACTCATGTAAATATCATCCAGCAGCTCGATACCGTAGTGATGCTGTGGGTTCTAAGCGCCCCAAATCCTTCCCAACCATATGTTTTTCAGAAGGCATTAACTTAAAAACATCGCCAATCAGTTTAGCCACTTCTTTAAGCTTATCCTTAGGATTACTATCCTCTAACAAAGCTCTGATAAATTCTAGCAGCACTTCCATTTGAGATTTTCTTTGCAGGCTGCCTACGGTATACGCGGGCAGTTTGTTTTCTATACGGGCCATCTGCTCTGGGTGAAGGAGAAGGCAATGGTCAAACAACAGACTCAGAATCAGGCCTCGGCTTGATCCCTCTTCATCTAATTGTTTGGCCTCACGCCCCCAGCCTTCATAAAGCTTCCAGTCCTCAAAGAAAACCTCTACAAGCCATCTCAATGTATAGGCTTGAACGATATCCATGGTACGCCACGTCATATCTGTGGCGACTAAATAACGGTAATCGGTTTCGCCGTCATACTTCAAAGCAACGACTAAGCGTTTTTTACCATGTGCGAGTACTTTTAATCGCGCACTGCTGACCGTCGCTTTAACTTCTTCACCACCACGTACCCGAAAAGTAACTTCGACGCCTTTGTTGATGGTATTAAAGTAGGTCTTTAAATTCCTTTTCTTGCCTCTATAATCAATGAGTTGGTTTTCATGTAACTGACTAATAACCTGTTTAATACCAAATATCGATGACGCTTTATCCATAAAAGCTGCATTACCGTACAAAGCATCCGCTAATATGGCTTTGATGTTAATGTCAGCATGAGTATCCTTGAACGCTTGTAGCAGTTGCAAAGCCAATTGGGTTTTTGTGGGATAACGGCTGTCGCGCTCTGGGCGAACAGGACGATCTTTTTTCGCTACCCCCACTTTTTTTAAACGCTTATCTTCTTTAGTCCATATCGTTAGAACAGGATCAGGTAGATAAAATGCGAAGCCTACTGGAAATGTGATGGTCGGCGTGACTAGTAGCAATAAAACCACGGTCTGTCCGTTCACATATCCCCCTGAAATCTTATGTTTTTGCTTATGGACACCATAAATTCGTTTGGTTCGTTTTGAGCGCGCTCGATCAGATTCATCAAGAACCAGCACGCCTTCCGTAATACCATGCCGCTCTAAAATCAATGTCACACTGGCCAATAGCAAAAAATCCCAGATTATTTTGGCTTCGCGAAACATCCATGACAGTGCAGCAATCTTATATTCGCCCAAACTTGCCCGCTCGAACTTCGCCCAACACACTGAATTAGTCAGCAACATCGCTGTTAAACAAAATCCAAGCCAAACTGTTTGCAGGTGCGTCAGTCTGTCATTAGGCTTTAGCTTTCCTAAAGCGACATTTAAATCAGTTACGAACGTTTTTATAAAATCTGCAGTTTCATTCATCAACATAATGCTGAAATACGTAGCAGTTTACACTGATTTGTTTATTCGATTTCTTGTTGTATTCATCAATGTCTGGCGTCAACTTAAAAACTTGAACATCGAGTATCATCATTATTTTTAGTGATCATGGTATTGATTTATTTGAAAAGCAGGCCTGGGGGCAAGGCAATAGTGTTTTGGGTAATGATCCTAGTGCACGAGTACCTTTGATTATCGTGCATCCTTTTTTACCCAAAAACAAACGCATTGTTCATACCAGTCGTAGTATTGATTTGGTTCCCACTTTATTGGATTTAATTGCCATTACTAAACCAGACACCGTAGAGGGTGTCTCATTATTACCCTATTTGGATACTAATAATGAACAGAATAACCTCAATCTTGAAGCCTACTTTGAAACAGGCGTTTGGCTTACACCATTGGCTGTATTAAATAGAGATCATCTGAAATATCCATCGGCTTTAGAGTTACTGGAAGTCCCTAACAAAGAAACCGGCACACTAGCTATCAAGCCACAATATATTAATATTGATATTGAAGCCCGCGACAGAATGATACGTACCGACAAATGGAAATTAGTTTATCTTCCTATGAAGGACGGCGCTCTTTACTGGTTATTTGATAATATTAATGACCCCAACGGCGAAATTGATGTTTCCAAGAAATATCCTCAAGCCTTTGCCGAAATGAAACAGCGCTTAATTAATTGGCTGAAAAAAGATAATCTTAGAACTTGGAAAAACGAACATCTTGTCGCCGCAGCAAACCCCTAAAAATAGCACAAAGATTAGCCGTCTATTTTGATATGTTAGGAATAGATTCTGCGTCTAGGCTAATAGAGCAGCAATAAGACCGGTTAAAAAAATACCGTCGAACGTCCCTGCGCCTCCGATGACCGCGATAGACGATCCAAGCTGAGTAATATTTTTAATACGCAATATATCGGCACCAATTAAGACACCCAACACACCACTCATATAAGCTAATTGCGCAGCGTGCTCAGGATCAATGACTAAAGCCAATAAAGCCGCGCTTAACGGTGCCAAAAAGATAGGCATACCCACACCAAAACCCGGAATTAATTCACTAGACTTATAACTTAATAGCGTAATAGCCATTATTCCTATAATCATTTTTATAGGATCAATCAGTTGCAGTGATATGAAATAGAAACTTAAGCCCACGGGAATCAAGCAGCCGCCGACATTAACCGCAATAATGACTTTATCACTGAGCGTTTTCGGAGCTAACCCCAAAATCACTTTTTGAACCACTACTTTAACAGGGAAACCCTGTTCTCGATTACGTAATTGCAACAGCGGTAGATTAATGCCACTACCCACTAATGACCCTATCAGTAACAGTAAGGACTCTTGAGGCGTTAAACCCAGCTTGGCAAAGGCGATCTCAAAGAGATCTACTTGCAATACTGCGATAAAGAAAATAGCTAGTATAGAAAAAAGTAAGGCGTATTTTATTTGCATGGTTAATCTTTTATGAGGTGGCGTATTCATACCCTACCTTTGCCAAACAGCAAAAGTAATTCTTTAAGGCTTAAGACTCAATCTTCCAATTGCTGTATACCATCGAGTAACCATTTAGGCTGTATACTGGCTTTGGGCTTAACAAAATGCCAGATTTCTTTAATTTGTTCAGCAGAGCCATTGATGTCTTCGCGCATAATGGCATCAAACAACACCGTAGCTTGCAACTCAGAGCCTATTTCCCGCACTTCTAATAATTCAGCCTCTAACTTTAATAAATCCGTGACATTATAAGTCGTTGAGGCTTTAAGTTGAGATTGAATTTCAGCAAACACCTTATCCGTGGTTAAGCCTCTAATGTCAGCTAACTCTTTAGCATCCCAAGCTTTTTGTAAAGAACTATAAGCTATTTTTGCCCCCACTAAGAAAGCATGACTATCAAAGCCGGCGGGAATATTGTCTTGTTGAATATTCTGACTAGCCGATAAGTCAGCCTGCTTTTTAAATAAAATGTCAGTATTAAAGCCAGCCGGATTAGAGGGCATTGTCGATGATTGAACCTCATAAGCGCTGCGTTGAGAGGGCGACTGTTGAGTGGCTTTAGCGGCAAATAATTTATACAGTATATAAGCTAAGCCCAGCAACACCAGAATATCCATAGCATTAATATTCTCAAAGGCGCCACCAAAGAATAAAGCACCTAATAGTCCACCCAAGGCTAAACCACCTAGCATCCCCATCAGGCCGCCTCGTTGAGACATGCCTTGTCTCGCCATCTGATTTTGATTTGTTGCCTGTTGTTGACTGGCGGAACGACTAGGCGGCAAAGCCGATCGTTGAAATGGGGCATTGTAAGCGGGTCGGCTACCGAAAGAACTGCCGCCACCAAAACGTTTGGCTTCAGCATCGGTCATGCCCGATAACACTAAGCAAACGCCGATAACCAAGAAAGCAACCATAAAGCTATATTTGTTCATGAAATCACCTGCATTTAGTAAGTTATCATCATTTTAGTTTATAATCATAGATCATACCTGTACTTAGCATTTAAGACTACCAACGTAAAGCGGAACAGTTTCAGCCCAGACCAAAGACAAAGGGTGAAAAACTAAGCCTAGGAGGTTAGCAACTTAAGGCGTGACAGATACTAGGCTTAACCCTTCGCCCTTTGTCTACACTTAGGAGAACCCTGTCTAAAAGTGAACAATTAAGCTAATCTGTCCCATATTAAGTTGGTAGCCGCATTTAAGACTAAGCCAAGTCACAGCTTTTAAAGTATGATTATTATAAGTTAGCTGGATTTTTACTACTGTCAATAATATAACATAGGCCGCATGCTTCCAACACTACGCAAATTTTTGATCCTTTTTCTAACGATACTGCAATTGTTTGCCCCCTTAGTTCATGCTCATGCGAGTGAATCTCATAGCAATCAGGGCTTTCATGTACCAGGACTGGAACACTATAGCAGCCACCATGACTCCTCTGCTTACTTTAAAGCTCACGCCCTTCATGCGTGCGTTGATGGCGTACTAATTAGCATCGGTGTAGGTCTTAAACAAACTTCAAGCACCGCACAATCTGATACGGATAACAGCGTTTATCTGCCTATGCAGATCTCGCTATTATCTAGCGTAGCTTTGCCACTAGAAACCTACCACCCAAGGCAATCACAACCCTTACTAACTCGGTTATTGGTCTCTCCCCCACCGTCTCGAGCTCCTCCTAGCTTTTGACATCCTCCCCCACCTGAAGGAAGGGGATTCCTAGTTTCCTAAGAGTGAGTAGGTATCGCTACTGCTCACTGGTTTCTGCTGCTGACGACATTACTGCACCGTTCACTTCACAGACTAGCCC
>CAIVYW010000227.1 GCA_903910205.1 uncultured Methylococcaceae bacterium
AATAACTGATAACTGTAACTCGATTAATACTTGCGCCTGTTCATCAGTAAAGCCAACTGACTTAAGCCTATTGGCAAAATGTAAGGTATCAAAAGTAATTGTACTCATGTTGTCCGCCCTTATCGTTGATTATTATGCACGTTATTAAACTTTATTATACTTGGTTGAATAACTACCGCTATATTGGTTTATATGGCGGTTTTGTCATGCTTTGTCATGCTTTGTCATTGCTTTGTCATGGATCAATCCCTTTGCAGTCGTGGCTTGCATAGGTTTTATGACAATATGACAAATCAAAACCAACCTTTATCAAGGTGTGACTTTTTTTAAATCAGCCAATCTTTTTAAACTCTATCACCTGTGCGCCATTCTTGAGCGTATCTAGGTAATCACTCCATGATTGCATCATCTTATGTCGTTCTGGTAAATGCGAGGTTCTGTTATAAGCCCGTCCGTTGGCATCTTTAACAGCATGGGCTAGTTGATGTTCTATAAAATCAACTCTAAAGCCTAACACCTCATCAAGTATGGTTCTAGCCATTGCCCTGAAGCCGTGTACGCTCATCTCATCCTTAGTGAAGCCCATGCGCCTTAGTGCGGCTAACATTGCCATGTCACTCATTGGCCTAGATCCGTTTGGAGTTCTTGCGCTAGGGAATACAAAGCGACCATTACCTGTGAGTGGCTGTAGCTTGGTTAATATATCAATGGCTTGAGTTGATAAGGGGACTATATGATCTGTTTCGGTTTTTGTGACAAAATAACGCCATTCTCTAGTATCTACATTAATATGCGCCCATTCTGCTTGTCGTAACTCACTAGGGCGAACAAACACCAAGGGCGCTAACTGTAAGGCTGATTTAACCACGAAAGAGCCTGTATAAATATCAATAGCCCTTAATAATGGCGTGGCTTCTTTCGGTTCTGTCAGTGAGGCAAAGTGACCACCTTTAGCGACTGGCAAAGCTCCGCGTAAATCTGGGGTTATATCTCGATCAACACGGCTAGTTTGCACTGCATACCTAAAGACCTGTCCACAAATCTGTAATACTCTGTGGGCTGTTTCAATAGTACCCCGATCTTCTACGCGCCTAACGCAGTTTAAAATATCTATGGGTAAAATATCGGTTATGGGCTTAGTGCCTAGCCACGGGAAAATATCCCTTTCCAGCATCCGCTTAGAGCGATTATTTTTATCATCCCAAGTATTAACCTTTTTAGTACCCCATTCTCTAGCGATGATCTCAAAACTATTAGTTGCGCTTGTCTCTCTTGATTCCTTAACCGCCTTTTTATTTTCGCCTGGGTCGATACCGTCCGCTATTTGTTTTCTGGCTGTGTCTCTTTTTTCTCTGGCTTGTTTCAATGTGGTTTCAGGATAAACACCAAGGGCTAAAGTTTTCTCTTTACCTGCAAAACGATATTTAAGCCTAAAGTATTTACTCCCATTGGGATTGATTAAGATATATAGCCCCTTTTCGTCAGATAACTTATAGGGCTTGTCTTGGAGTGGCTTTGCTGCTTTGATGGTGGTGTCTGAAATTGCCATTTGGGGGTATCTCTCTTTGCAAAAATGAATGTACCCCCGATTTATACCCCCATAATATTTGAGTGTCAACGAACCTTATTGAACCTTACGGGCATAAAAAAACCCACCAGACTATATAATCTGTGGGCTTGTGGACTTCGTTGAATCTCTTAAAACCTTCATTTGGAGGCTGCGGGCGGAATCGAACCGCCGTAGATGGCTTTGCAGGCCACTGCATAACCATTTTGCTACGAAGCCATAAAATGTGAAATAAAAAAGCCGCGAAATAACGCGGCTTTTTTATTAAATATTGGAGCGGGAAACGAGATTCGAACTCGCGACCCCAACCTTGGCAAGGTTGTGCTCTACCACTGAGCTATTCCCGCATTGAATTTATTTGCTCATTATAGGTTTATTTTTAAGTCTGTCAAGTTTTATTTATTTATTGAATATCAATTGCCAAAGCCCAAGCTTCATTACCTTTACAGTCGCCATCTTCTACTCTAACTTTAGCATAAGCGTTTTGTTTGCCAAAAGCATCGGCAAATTCTAATACAGATACTTGAGTTCCTTGGGGAATATGCTGACATGCTCCACTTCTATCTGCTTCTTCGGTATCATCATAGGCAGCTATAGCACCAGGAGTTGAAACTAGGCGAACGGTGGCTGCTGGATCATAGGCATTAGCGCTCTTTAATGAATAGCGCTGCCCTATCGCGAGATTCATAAGTTTGGGTCCAGAAAGAGCTGGTTTTGAACCGTTACCACCTGTTGACATCATTAAAACAAGTAGAATAGCTACCCCAGCAATAGCGCCAAAAAACACTTTAGGGTTTGTTTCTTTTAAGCTTAGAAACGAAGAAAGCATTGTGCCAACAGTGCCTTTTATTTGGTCAACAGCAGATTCATTATTGGCTTCTGATGGTTGTGGTTGAATAGTTTCTTCTGGTTTTACATTTTCTTCATTACTCATTTCTCATCCTCACGATAATGTAATTTTATTTATTATTCTAATGAATGATTGCTTAACGAACAGGCAAGCCTTATCAGGTATCAAGTAGATGCCTTATGATTTACTAATTCGTTACTTCTTGATACTTAAAGGAAGTGTTTATTAACAAGCATATACTCAGCCACTAAACATACCACGAACAAAAAACTTTTCAAGTTCTTTGTATATAGACTGAGTTAATGGCTATAAATAATTCACGTAGATGTTGCCAGCAACTCTTTATAAGTTATAAAGATCACTGCTGAAGATAAATCAGTTTTGTTTTTAACATATGAAAGAAATTTTCTGTGCGCGTTTTCTTTACAAGTGGCAGAATTTAGATTCCATAACAACAGATTGTTACATGCCTTTTAAGTATAATTTATTCGCATTTTTAGATATCTTGCGTACTTAAGGCTTGAAGTATACGTTACAATTTAAATGAGGACGTAGATAGCCTGTCGAACTCAAACATTTTATATATAAAATACCAACAAAAATCAATTGGTTATAAATATTTAAAGCTTTATATATAGAAAAAAAGGCTACTTAACCCGCTTTTATTTCCCCTCAT
>CAIVYW010000228.1 GCA_903910205.1 uncultured Methylococcaceae bacterium
ATAAAAACTGACTGTCGCTATTATTTTGAACTGGCGGCATTAGAATATCCTTTATACTTGTGTGATTATTGCCAAGTGTAATGGATATTTTTATTTAGTGCTATCATGTAATAGCAACCGAATGTAATCACTTTATTACAAAGCGAGAAATTTATTAGTCGTATTGAATCCATCAGCGTTGAAGAGTTCACCTGTTTTAGGCGTCTTATTTACGATCACGCAGGCATCGCTCTTTCACCTGAAAAAAAAATTATGGTGGCCAGTCGCTTAGCCAAACGCTTACTACATTATGATTTGCAATCGTATGGGCAATATTACCAACTACTGAATGCCGGACAGCATCCCCACGAATTTCAATTGATGGTTAATATACTAACAACCAATGAAACGTATTTTTTCCGCGAACCTAAACACTTTGATTTTCTTCAAGAACAGATTATTAAGTCTTGGCGGGGTGATAATTTTCGTTTATGGAGCGCGGCAAGTTCCACTGGCGAAGAAAGTTATTCTATAGCCATGTTACTGGCCGAGGCATTAGGTATCAGAAAATGGGAGGTTTTCGGCTCCGATGTCAATACGGAGGTGCTGGAAACTGCACAAAAAGGTGTTTATTTAATTAACCGACTCGATAATATGGCGCCACGTTACCTGAGCAAATATTGTCTAAAAGGAGTGCGCACACAAGAAGGTTATTTTCGTGTCGATGAAAAAATAAGAAACCACGTCCATTTTAAACAAATCAACCTTAAAGCAACACTACCAAAAAACCTTGGGCAATTTGACGTTATATTTTTACGCAATGTGCTGATCTATTTTGATACTGAAACAAAACAGGATATCGTGCAGCGCGTTATTTCAGCGTTAAAGCCAGGCGGCTATTTTTTTATCAGTCATTCTGAAACGCTGCACAGTATTAAAACCGAATTGTCTATGGTGACGCCGTCTATCTATCAAAAACTATGCAAATAGGACACTATCAAGGATTACCACGCGTTATTATTGATCCCGGCGAAAGTTATGTTACCCAAAAAGATGAAATAATTTCTACGTTACTGGGTTCATGCGTAGCGGCGTGTTTGTATGACCCTGTTAATCGTGTCATAGGTATGAATCATTTTTTACTGGCTCATCAACATGCAGCACACCATGCCGTGTTATTAGATTCAGAAGGTGGTCGCTATGGCATACATGCGATGGAACTGCTCATTAACCAAATGCTAAAACAGGGAGCTCAACGTCACTATTTAAAAGCAAAAGCTTTTGGTGGCGGCGACGTACTTAATCTAAGTAATAAATCACAAGACAGACAATCCGTAGGTTCGGTCAATTGCGAATTTGTTAAAACTTTTTTAAAAACAGAATGTATCCCATTGGTAGCTTCCGGTTTGGGCGGTAAAATAGGTCGCCATATTTTTTTTCTGGCGAATGACTTTTCCGTTTATGTTAAAAGTATCAAGCACACCGAAGAACAATCAGTTATTAAAAAAGAACAGCGATTACTGGAAAAAACGACCACCGTACAAACACTACAGCCATCAGATCAGGCTGACTTTTGGTAACAACATTCTACACATTGAAAAACATACCGAATGATTAAAGTATTGATTGTCGATGACTCTGCCGTAGTGCGGCAAGTATTAACCGGTTTACTAGACGGCGTATCAGGAATAAAAGTAATAGGCGCTGCGGCTGACCCCATTTTTGCCATGAAACGCATGGAAGTCGAATGGCCGGATGTCATTGTGCTAGACATTGAAATGCCACGTATGGACGGAATCACTTTTCTTAAACAGTTAATGAATGATCGCCCCACGCCAGTTGTTATTTGTTCAACCTTAACGGAAAGAGGCGAGGACGTAACGATGCAAGCGATGAGTGCTGGAGCAGTCGACATTATTACTAAGCCGAAGCTAAACTTGCGTAATTTTTTACAAGAATCCAAAGCCAATATTATTGACATTATCAAGGCCGCAGCCCAATCTCGACCCAAAATAATCAAAGCACTTTCCGTTGAGCCTCATTCTTTTGCTGCCAGCACTCTGAAACCAATGCTGCAAACGACAGATAGAATCATTGTTATCGGCACCTCAACCGGAGGTACGCAAGCATTAGAATATTTATTTATTCAATTACCACCATCAGCGCCTGCTATTGTTGTGGTACAACACATGCCGGAACATTTTACGGCGGCTTTTGCCAAAAGATTGGACGGCATTTGCCAAGTGACGGTAAAAGAAGCGGCACAAAATGATTTAGCTTTGCCAGGGCGAGTTTTAATCGCGCCCGGTGGCAAACATATGTTGTTGCAACGTAGCGGCGCTCAATACCGAGTTGATGTCAAAGACGGCCCGCTCATAAGCAGGCATCGGCCTTCCGTTGACGTGTTATTTCGCTCCAGCGCACAGTCTGCTGGCGCTAATGCCGTAGGCATTATCTTAACCGGCATGGGCGATGACGGTGCCCTGGGCATGAAAGAAATGCACAATGCAGGCGCTTTAACCATCGCTCAAGACGAAGCCAGTTGCGTGGTTTATGGTATGCCCAAGGAAGCGGTCAAGCTAGGCGGTGTCGATGGAATATTACCCTTATCGGCCATTTTTCAAATCATTATGCAGGCACCCACTCGGGCTCTGTTTAAAAAAGTTTAGCTGATTTCTGAGAGAAATATCCTCCACTCAACAACCTGATCCATAATCGCCCTAAGCTTAGCTAAATTTTACCAATCCAAATAAGCGCCACCATAAATAGCGGCACCGGGGTAATTAAAACCATATAAATCGGGTGTACGTTGATTGCTAATGTTTTCTCCTCGCACGGTCAATTTAATTTTAGGCGAAAGCTGATAATTAATACTGGCATTAACGCGAGGTGCAGATTGAATCTGTAGCGTGTTACTTGGATCAGCCCAATAACCCTGACGATAGCTTAAATCAACTCTCAGCGTTACCAAAGGACGCACTTTCCAATCAGTCCAGACAGAACCTTGATGTTGAGGGCGACCAGGAACTTTTAAGCCTGTTTGCGGATTATTAGCCAGCATATAGCTGTAACTAAAGCCACTTTTCCAGTCTGAGTTCCAGTTAAAATTATTTTGAGTTTCGACACCAAAAATATGTGCTTCGTTTATATTGGCACTCCCAATAGTGCCAGCGGCAGTTTGTTGCAAAACAATTAAATTTTGATAATGTTGTAGGTAACTAGAGGTACTAATTTCATAAAAATCATTAGGATTCCAGCGCCAACCTATTTCACCGCCAAAATTACTTTCTGGCGCTAAATGAATATTGCCATATAAAGGATGTAATAGTTCATTCATCGCGGGTGTACGATAACCGGTGCCGGTTTTTGCCCAAGCTATCATAGTAGGCAAAAACTGCCAGCTATTATTGACATTAAACAGCAATTCAGAGCATCATGAAAATCCAGCTCCATGAAGCCCAGCCATTTTATTCCGG
>CAIVYW010000229.1 GCA_903910205.1 uncultured Methylococcaceae bacterium
CTATCCGACGGTTATTTTTAACTAAAAAACAGAGTTTAAGGCTTTACTATTATCGCTTGGTTATCGCTGATACAGATTTAAAACCTTTACTACTGATTTAGAGTATATTTTATGAGCAAAAAAAATCAAGAGCATCCTTACATCCCCGCCCTGAACGGCGAGGTTTTGCGGACAAAGCATGATAAATTTTTTATTAAGCACTGCTTAGGTGGCTGCCACGCTTATTGGCTGGAGTTATTCAAGTAATAAACTAAGGTATTAATCATGTTTTTTGACAAATTACAGGACTTTTTTGCAAGCTATAGGCGATTGCTTGTGGTGGTCTTTGTGCTTATTTTTATACAAGTATTTGAAATAATATTATTGCATTTTAAATACGATCTTTTTACCGGCGGATTTTTACAACCGTTCTCTTATCAAGCAATTGGGGAGCGATTAAGCTTTTTTATTATTTCAGTCTGGTATGACTTAAGTTTAATCGGCTTACTGGCAAGTCTTTGGTTTCTTGTCGCAGATAAGCTCAATAAATATGGTCAGACCATTTATTATAGTTTTAGCCTTATAGTGATTTTTTTAGCGACACTTTGGCTGCTCGTTAAATTTAAATTATTATCTTATTTTAATGATACGGTTAATTTACAAATCATTAAGAATTTAGCCGGGGGGAGTATAAAAGAAGCGCTACTTTACACCAGTAATGAAATTGCTTTGTTTATGGGCTTACTGAGTATTGCGGCTATTGTTGTATTTTTTAGTTTAAAAGCGTTATCGAAAATATCTTTTATTCAACGCATATCAAGCAATAACATCGCCCATAAAACCTATACAAAGCTATTGATAGTCACTGTGCTGGTAACGCCGCTATTCACTTGGTACATTTCTCATAATGCCTTTTTAAGATACGGTTTAGAAAAGAAGATATCTTTTCGACTTATTAGTACTAGTTTAGATAGGCTCTCTGATATTGATTCCGACGGGTTTGGTAGTTTTTCTTATCCTCAAGATAAAGCCATTTTTGATGCGTCTATCTATCCCGGTGCTGTTGATGTTCCTGGTAACGGCATTGATGAAGATGGTTTTTTAGGGGATGCCATTGTTCCGTCTGTAGAAAAAGATCCGCTGTCTGAGTTACCCCTTAAAGCGGGTAAGCATATCGTTCTAATTGTCTTAGAAAGTGCTAGAGCCGAATTGATTTATAAAAAGTTGAACGATCAGCAAGTCGCTCCAGTAATGAAAGGCATTGCGCAAAGTGGAGTTGCCGTTAATTATGCTTATAGTCATGCAGGCTATACCGTGCCGTCTATTAAAGCGATATTTAACCGGAGCTTGGTCGAGGATAATCCTAAAGTCAGCTTTATTCATTTTTTACAATCTGCCGGCTATCAACTATCGATTATCTCTGGACAAGATGAATCTTTCGGCACTGTTTCAACCGATACCGGTATGAAACAAACAGAGATTTCTTATTTTGATGCAAGAACCGCTATTGATGATCGCGTATTTTCCAGTAAAGAACCGGGCAGTTTGCGTCTTAGCGAGGCACGTATCGTTGAGCAATTTAACACTCGAATCAATCAAGTTGATTTAACCAAGCCACAGTTTTTTTATATCAACATACAGGCGGGGCACTTTCCTTATGCTTATCCTACGATGCCTAAGCGCTTAGTCTCAGAGCTTATTTCTAGGTCGGATATTAGCGCAAAAAATAAAGATCAACTCAGTGCAACTTACTGGAATGCTATGGCCAATGCCGATTGGGCTGTCGGTAAGATGCTGGAGTCTTTAATAACACATCACCTGTTAGCTAATGTCACCCTAGTTATTTTAGGGGATCATGGTGAGTCATTATTTGATGATGGTTTTTTGGGGCATGGCCATGCGATAGATGACATACAAACAAAAATCCCCCTTATCATCAATGATCCCACTATCGTCGTTAATGAACCCATAGGGCAAATTGATGTGGCTGAACTTACGATACGTTCGGCCTTGGGTTTAAAAAACCAATGGCTCAACGATAAGAAAACGGTTTTTCAATGGGTAGGGAGCATAACGCAACCGACATTAATTGCTCAGGTCAAACAAAATGGTGTTAGAACACTCTTTGATTTTCGCACAGAACAAGTATTTTTTAGTGATTTAAAAGTCTGGCAGTCTTATCAGCAGGCCCTACAAGCATCGCCTTATAAAGAGCGCTTGACGCAATTAATAAGAGCATGGGAGGACTTGCATTGGCAACAACATAAGGCTAAGTAATGGCTATGGCTCAGGGCAATCCTAAGATATTCCTAATGAATAACGCTACAAACACAGCAAAATCAAAAAAAAAATTTTGGTAACGCTTATAATAGCCACTTTTTAAAGTGTAATGGCAGTTAATCAATGGCAGATTTTATCCCCGGTCAACGCTGGATTAGTAATACCGAGTCAGAACTTGGTTTAGGTCTTATTCTCGAAGTCAGTTTTAAACGTATCACGGTCTTGTTTTTAGCCAGTGATGAGCAGCGTATTTATGCCAGCGATAATGCGCCTTTAACCCGCGTGAAGTTTGCAGTCGGCGATCTGATTGAATCCATAGATGAAGATAAATTCACGGTAACCCGTTTAATTGAAACCGATGGCTTAATTACCTATGTAGGAAAAAACAAAGCCGGAGAAGAGTTACAACTGGAGGAAATTGAACTCAATCATCATATTCAGTTTAATAAACCTCAAGATCGTTTATTTACCGGTCAGTTAGATCCAAGCTCATGGTTTTTATTGCGTTATGAAACTAGACGCCGCTTGCAACAACTTCAACAATCACCCGTTAAAGGCTTATTAGGGGGCAGGGTATCGTTAATCCCTCATCAGCTCTATATTGCTCAAGAATCGGCCAATCGATCTGCGCCGCGTATTATGCTAGCAGACGAAGTGGGGCTAGGTAAAACCATAGAAGCCGGCTTAATTCTTCATCATAGACTGATTAATGGCTTAACTAATCGCGTATTGATTATTGTGCCTGAAAGTCTGCTACACCAATGGTTAGTTGAAATGCTCAGACGCTTTAATCTGCATTTTAGTGTCTTTGATGAAGAGCGTTGCCTAGAAGAGCTTAATGATGATGGCTTACAAGATGATGAACAGTCATCTGATAACAATAATCCCTTCTTAAGCGAACAGTTAGTGTTGTGTAGCCAACAGTTTTTTTCTAATTATCCGCGTAGACAACAACAAGCTCTGCAAGCGGGTTGGGATATGGTCATTGTAGATGAGGCTCATCATCTAAAATGGAGTGAACAAAGCGCCAGTCCTGAATATCAGTTTGTTGAGCAATTAGGCTTACGTAGCCCTAGTCTTATTTTATTAACAGCGACTCCTGAACAACTCGGCAAAGAAAGTCATTTTGCGCGTTTACGATTACTCGATCCTGATCGGTTCTATAGCTTTTCAGCTTTCCTAGAAGAAGAGCGTTTATTCGAGCCGGTGGCCGATGCCGCTAAATTATTGTTAGCAGAACAAGCTTTAGATGAGCAAGGCAAGCAACATCTAACGCGCTTACTCAAAGATGATAATGTTGATAATTTATTAAAGAATCTGAGTGATCCCTTAAAATCGGCCTCAGCACGGCAATCATTGATCAATATCTTGCTAGATCATCATGGCACAGGACGTATTTTATTTCGAAATTCTAGGCAAACCATACAGGGCTTTCCAGAACGCGAACGTTATGGCTATGCCTTAGCAGGGCTTGCTAATAATACCGACTTACAACATGATCCACGTTTTATTTGGCTGGTTGATAAATTAACCAAACAACTAAAAGGTGCAGAAGGTGGCTCGTTACGCGGTCAAAAAGCACTGCTTATTTGTAAACAGGCACAAACAGCGATTGATTTAGAGCAAACCTTAAAAAATCGCGCTGGTATTGCCGCTGCGGTTTTTCATGAAGGCATGAGTATCATTGAGCGTGATCGCGCAGCCGCCTATTTTGCTGATCAAGAAAGCTCTGCCAGATTATTGATATGTTCTGAAATTGGTAGTGAAGGCAGAAACTTTCAATTTGTCCATCATCTGATTTTATGGGATTTACCGACTAATCCTGATTTGTTACAACAACGTATCGGCCGCTTAGATCGTATAGGTCAAAAGCATATTATTCAGATACATGTACCTTATCTACTTAATACCGAACAACATCGTTTATATCAATGGTATGACCAAGGCCTTAATGCTTTTCGCAGTAATAACTCGGCCGCTCAAGCGGTTGCTGATCAATTGCAAGAAGAACTCAGCACCGTTTTAGCCGATGATCAAGCTGATATGGCCGCCTTTGTTGAAAAAACCCATGCCTTAAGTTCTGAAATAGAGCTACAGCTCCATCATGGTCGTGATCAGTTATTAGAATTAAACTCTTGTCGTAAAGACTTGGCCGAGCAGTTGATTGCTCAACTTAATCATTATGAACATGAAGGCTTGCTATGGCCTTACATGGTCGATTTATTTGACTGTTTTGGCGTAGATACTGAATATCATTCGGCTGATTGTTTTATTGTGCGTCCTAGTGATCAGCTTAGGGTTTCAAACATTCCCGGTTTATCAGAAGATGGCATGACCATTACCGCCAGTAGAGAGCTGGCACTGGCACGAGAAGATCTCAAGTTTTTGACCTGGGAGCATCCTATGGTCACTGGCGCTATGGAGCTAGTGCTGTCTACTGAAACGGGTAATGCCGTAGTCAGTGTGATTCATCATCCTGACTTAAAAGCAGGGCAGTTCTTGTTGGAATGCTTATTTATTATCGAGTGCAGCGCACCGGCTGAATTACAAATTGGTCGTTTTTTACCGCCCACTCCGATACGTGTGTTGATTAATCAACACAAAGTCGATTTAACGCAAACTTTCGAGCATAGTAGCTTAATAGAAACCGGCAAAAACTTTGATAAAGATCAAATTGTTAGCTTTCTTAATAATCAGCGCACCCTAATTACCCAGTTAATCGCTGAAGCCGAACAAAAAGCCAAAGATGATATGCAAGCGCTGATTGAATCTGCCACTAATGCGATGTTGACGTCATTGGCGGTAGAAATTAAACGTCTGATACGCTTGAAAAAAGTGAATCCGACTATTAAAGAAGAAGAAATAGAGCAGCTTAAAGACATGACCATGCTGGCTCATGAGAATATACTAGCCGCCCATTTAAGATTGGACGCTGTGCGTTTCGTCATCACTAGTTGAGAGTTGCAATGTTATCTATCGGTAAAATCAATAAATTAACCATCGTTAAACAACAAGGTGCTAGCGTGTACCTTGATAGCGGTACCTCGGGCAAAGTGTTACTCACTGACAAACAGTTGCCTACTGATTGTCAGGTAGGTGATACCTTAGATGTTTTTGTCTATGTCGATAGCGATGGCCATTTAGCTGCCACTACCCAAGTCCCCTTAGCCCAAGTCGATGATGTTACCTGGTTAAAAGTCGTGTCACTCAACTATGTGGGCGCTTTTCTCGATTGGGGGCTGCGTAAAGATTTACTGGTACCGTTTAGTGAGCAGCACCATGAAATGGAAGTGGGCAGATCGTATTTAGTTAAAGTCTTCTTAGACGATAAAAATAGAATTGCCGCTACCACTAAAATTGATCGCTATCTCAGTGAAGAGAACACCGATTTTAAAGTCGGTCAAAAAGTCTCCTTATTGATTGCTGATCAAACCGAACTAGGCTTTAAAGCCATCGTTGATAATAGTCATTGGGGCTTGTTGTATCAAAATGAACTCTTTCAGACCTTAAAAAGAGGTCAGCGCTTAGACGGTTATATTAAAAAAATCAGAGACGATTATAAAATAGACCTGAGTTTGCATAAGCCGACTTATGATGAGTTTGAATCACTCAATGAGGCTATTTTAGCTAAGTTAAAAGACAATAACGGCGTACTGGCACTCAGTGATAAAAGTCCACCCGAACTGATCTATGCCAGCTTTGGTGTCAGTAAAAAAGCCTTCAAACAGGCCATCGGTACGCTCTATAAGAACAAGTTGATTAGCCTCGATAAAAGCGAGCTTAGATTACTTTAAGCGGCTACCAACAAAGCGCATAGGTATCTACACAAGCAATCATCTTCGCACGTTCTCATTCTTGTGTAGTTAACTATGCTTGTCAGGAGAGGGTGGCTATAAATCGCAGTTCTAAATGCTGGGATTCGTACCTCATCCCAGCCTACGTATAATGTAGGCTGGGATGTAGCGACAGCGAAATCCCAGCAATCGGAGCATGGAAACAATAACTATGTCTTATATACAACCCCAGCCCTACATGACCTCTCGAACCCGCTTATTCCGGCCTACAGCTTATAGGCGTGTTTTGTCTCGTTTTGAATTGGTAGCCCTAAAGATTAAATGAGTGTCTAGTCTTGCTCATATCTTGCTGCGTAAGCCATTGTTGCAACGTAGACAATAACTCATGTTTATTAAGCGGCTTGGCAATAAAAGCATTCATGCCGGATTCCCAGCAGCGTTGCCTATCGGTCTCTGTTACGCTGGCGCTTAAAGCAATCACCGGTAACTGTGCATAGCGTGCTTGTTTACGAATGGCTAGGGTGGCTTCATAGCCATTCATAGCAGGCATGTGTAAATCCATGAGTACGATATCAAAGAGGTTTTGTTCTAAGGCTTCTAAGGCTTCTAGGCCATTATTGGTCATCACGGTGCTGGCTCCGTAGTACTTAAGCATTTTAAAAATGACCGTTTGGTTAAAGGCATCATCTTCGGCGACTAGAATCCGAACGCCGCGAAGCGGTTCTGGTTTTAGGCTTATAGTGGGCGAAACCTGCGACTTAGTAGCAATACCTTCGCCAAAATTTAAGCTGATCTTGCATGAATTCTGCCGATTTCTGCGGCTTGGAAGATACGATCATCAATTAAAAATGTATCATCATTTTTGCCCAGTGCATTAATAATGCGCCGCGTGTATTTTCGGGCTC